>JACMIU010000244.1 GCA_014380985.1 Armatimonadota bacterium
CGCTCCGGTGCAGTAGAACGCCGACCGCGAGGCTTGCCACCACCAACACTACGAATGGCATGGGGACGCCGAAAATTAAACCGGTCGCCGCCGCCTGCAACCCCTCGAAGCCTTTGGCATCGCCGAAGCCTTTGGTTTCATCGCCGGTGACAAAGCGGGCAGCCCCCCGGTAGAACAGCAAGCCGCAGAGCGTGACGATAAACGGTTGTAGCGGCACGCGGGTAATCAGCAAACCGTTGATGTAGCCAAGCCCCATTGTCAGCGCGACCGACGCCAGCACCGCGAGAATCGGCGACCAGTGCCACTGCGTCAGTGCCATCGAAAGCAGGACACCTTGCAGGGCGAACACGGAGCCGACCGATAAATCCACCCCGCCGGTGATAATCACGATGCCGAGTCCGAGGCTGAAGATGCCGAAAAGTCCTATCAGCCTTGCCATGTTGGTCAGGTTTTCGCCTCCGAGAAAGCGCGGGTTCATCACGGCGACCACGGCGCAGAGCAGAAAGAGCAGTAAAAAGATGCCCAGTTCCTTGCGGGAGCGGGCGAAAAACCCCTGTAGGGGCGACGCCGGGGAAAGTGCGGGCGCGGTGCTTGTCATTCGTTATTTCCTTCGATACTGCCGCCGACCGCAAGGCGGATAATCACTTCCTCGGAAGCGTCGGCGCGGTTGACGGTTCCGGTGACGCGCCCTTCGTGTAGCACGATAATTCGGTCGGACAGGCGTAGAACTTCTTCCATGTCGCTACTAATCATTAGAACCGCAACGCCGCTTGCCGCGAGCGCACGGATTTGCGCGTAGATCTCCGCCTTTGCGCCAACGTCTACGCCGCGTGTTGGCTCGTCAAAAATCATCACCTTCGGGGCGAGCGAAAGCCACTTTGCCAGCACCACTTTTTGCTGATTTCCCCCGGACAGGTTTTTGGCGAGAAACTCGACGGACGGGGTCTTGACGCCCATTCCGGCACACGCCGTTTCCGCTTTCTGCGCTTCTTCGACCCCGCGAACCAATCCGAACCGGTCAGCGACATTGCGTAGCGCGGGAAGCGAGATGTTCTCACGCAAACTCATTTCGACAATAATGCCCTGCTTCCGTCGGTCTTCGGGGGCGAGGTAGATGCTGCGAGCGATGGATTCGGCGGACGCTTGCGGGAGAGCAAGAGCCGCGCCGTCCAGCGTGATTTCGCCGGATAACGCGGGTTCGACGCCGAAAATTGCCTGCGCGATTTCGGTGCGCCCCGCCCCGACCAGCCCCGCCATACCAACGATTTCCCCGGCACGAAGCGCGAACGAAACGGCGGACTGCGGGTAGCGGCGCGTTCGCAAGCCCGTCACCGACAGGCGCACCGCGCCGCCATCGTTTTGCGCCACCGACGAATCGGCGTGAAGGTCGCGTCCGACCATCAGGCGAACCATGTTATCGTGCGTGATCTCGCCCGCACCCAGTTCACCCGCGTTTGTGCCGTCACGAAGCCCGACCACGCGGTCGGCGATTCGCGTTATCTCGCCGAGCCGGTGCGAAATGTAGACGATGCTAACGCCGCGCTCGCGTTTCAGTTCGGCGACCAGCGATAGTAGCCGTTCCGTCTCCGAGAGGGTCAGACTCGATGTCGGCTCGTCCATGATAATCAGTTGAGCGTTGATAGACAACGCTTTGGCGATTTCGACTAACTGCCGCTCGGCGAGTGATAGGCGCGACAGCGGAGTATCCGGCGTGTGCCGCACCCCCAGACGCTCCAGAAGCGGGGCGGTTTCTCGCGCCATTTTCGCCCGGTCAACAAGGCGCAAAAAGCCCCCCGTGGTCGGTTCACGCCCCAGAAAGACGTTTCCGGCGATGTCGAGATTGTCCACGACGTTGAGTTCCTGATGAATGAACGCGATACCGCACCGCGTCGCGTCGGCAACGGCGCGGATAACGACCGGCTTGCCGGAAACCAATATCTCGCCCGCGTCCGCCTGATGGACACCGCCGAGGATTTTCATCAGCGTGGATTTGCCCGCGCCGTTCTCGCCAAGAAGCGCGACGATTTCGCCGGAAGCAACCGAAAGCGAAACCCGCGACAACGCTTGCACCCCGGCGAACCGCTTCGATATGCCGCGCATTTCCAGTAGTGGTAGCGAGACCAACTACTTGCCCTTGAGTTCGGCGGTTTTGGTTTGGAACGCTTCCACCGTGTCCTTTTTGATGGCTTGCGTCGGCACGAAAATCTGCTTCGATGCGGGAGCGGCGGACTTGTCGCCTTTAGCGAGTGCCGCGAGGATTTTCACCCCCTGATACCCGAACTCATACGGCTGTTGCACGATGGTGGCATGAATCGCGCCGCTTTTGACACCGGCTAAGGTTTGCTCCTCCTCATCGAAGGCGACGATTTTGACCTTGCCGACTTTGCTGGCATCCTCGACCGCCGACAGAATCGCGGGCGCGTTGTACGACCAGATGCCGACTAATCCGGCGATGTCGGGGTACTTTACCAGCGCGTCGGACACGTTCGACTTGGCTTTGGCGCGGTCGGTATCGTCGGTTCGCACGTCAATAACCGAAATGTTGCTACCCTTCAGTGCCTCGCGGATACCTTGTTCGCGCTCTTTAGCGTTCTGCGCGTCGCGCTTGCCGACGAAAAGCATAATTTTGCCGCCCTTTTCGCCGAGTGCTTCCTTGACCATTTCGCCCGCTTGCCGTCCGGCGGCGACGTTGTCGGTTCCGACGTAGCAAGCACGGTCGGATTTGGGCGCGTCGCTGTCGTGTGTGATTAAAATCACTTTTTTGGCGACTTCACTGAGGTACGGGGTTTGGTTCGCGGGATCCACCGGCGAAATCGCAATCGCCTTGACGCCTTTCGCCAGTAGATCGTCCACCTGCGTTTTTTGCGTCGCGGCGGTTCCGTCGGCGGGCATCACGAAATCCACCTTGACACCGGGCGATTCTTTTTCGGCGGCTTCCGTGCCGCGCCGGGCATATGTCCAGAAGTCGGAAACGTTGTTGGTGACAAAGGCAACCGAAAGCGATTCGCCGGTTTTAGTTGCCGCGCCCGTGGTAGAGGGCGTGGAGCCGTCCGTAGTCGAGGGCGTCGTCGGTTGACAGGAAGCGGCGAACAAAGCGAAACTGCCGCAAAGGAGAGTGGTGGAAAACAATCGTCGGGAAATATTCATAAGGGCATCATTCCGGCAGGTCGCGTCTCACATAGATGGTTTGACTTCCTGCCTTGAGGTATTCGGGAATATAGTACCACAAACGCCGCCGAACGGGGATTCGCGGTTTCGCTGTTACTTCATCGTGTCCGCACGGGGCGCGGCGTAGCGCATCCGAAGCGTCGAGAAATGAAGCGTGGAATCCTGCAAAGCGTCGTGCAATTCCCACAGGCTCGGCGTGATTCGCAGTTCGTTGTTGTCCGCCGTGATTGCTTCGAGCAAATCGCCGACCGGAACCACGCTCAGCGGTGTGACGGCGATTTTCGACGTATAGTAGCCGTCCATCCCGGTCGGCATAAACAGGTCGGGGGGCAACCGGTACGCGAACAGTTCGCAGGAGCAGAGCGTACTTACCCACGCCGATTCGACGACAAGCACACGCCGCGCCCCGGTTTGTGACAGAAAACGGTAGCGGTCACTCGCCGAGGTCGTTGGCTTTGCCCAATAGCCGATGCGCGGACAGTCGCGGGGGAATAGGTACAGCGGGGCGCGTTCGGGGGCAATCGCCCAAACGCACGGCTCCGCGCTCATCGCCGAACCGGGCGCGACGGTCGGCTCGAAGCGCGTGATCGCGGGATCCTCGCTGAAGTGAAGCAGGTAGGGTAGGGCGTCGGGCATGATGCTCTCATTTTACCCGAAAGCCACGCAACTTGTCATGCGGGAAAAGATCCGCGCCCGATGCGAACCGGGCGCGGCGTCCAATACGGGTTTTACTGCATCGGAACCGTATAGGGAACCGAGTAGTTGCCTCCCTCGATTAGCAACCGGTATGTCGTCGGCACGGTTTGCACCCCGGCGTTCATCGAATAGTTCACCGTCTCGGTTCCCGTTGTGGAAATGGTCGGGACTCTCTTCCTGCCGCACACCTCCCATGTTCCGTCGGCACGTTGGCGTTCGGTAATAAGTTTCGCACTGGGTATCTGCGGCGTGTAAATTACGACGCGCAAATCTGCAAGCCGCGAACCGGCAGGAAGTTTCGGCGTTACCGCTTGGGGCACTCGCAAAACGTGGCTTTTGATATTAATCTGCGGCGCACGTTTGAATACCACGTTGTACGGAGGAGCCATCAGTTCCTCGCGCAGTTTTTGCTTCTCAGTCTTGGTGCCGTCCGGTCGAAATCCGCCGCCGATTTCATCTTCAGGGTCAGTTCCATCAAGATTGAAACGACCCAAGTTGCCGTTGAAAGTTTGATATTTGCCATCTCTCTTCCGTTTCAAAAAAAGCAGGTACGTTGCGTTCTGCTTGATCTCGTAACAATTTTCGATGACGTTTTTCACGACTCCACGCGAGCCGTAACTCCTTAAACCGACCGGTTCACTTACTTCGTAAGATTGCCCAAAAACAAATCCAGTGCCGGTAATGACCCTATCAATAGCGAACGCTCCGTAAGTCCACTGAAGGATCGGGTACTGCTCACGTTCTGGATCGAACGCACTTATTCTGGATAACAATTCTCGATGCACTCGACCATAGATGAACTCTTGCGTGGGTTTGCCAACAACAACACCATCTGCTTGTGACAGAACTTCGCTCATTACTGTAAGATACTCAATGCTTGCTATAGGACTCGAAACTCTGATAGTTTTTTTTGACAACCCTTTCGGCAATATGACTGTAACACTCTTCAAAAGAGGTTTTTGGGCTTTCGCTTTCTTCCCATCACTTTTAGATGGCTTCTTGGCAACATCTGCACAGTATGTCGTCGTGGGAACCAGCAATATAACAAAAAGTGCGAACTTAGCAATTGCGTTTGAATTAATTGAGTTCTCCATTTCTGCGTTAGCTCATTGCGATCGTAATCTGTAGGAGCAAATGATGGAACCGTGGGTTTTATTTCATACATTAAAGTACTTGGTGGTGCGTTCCAATCTACGACACCAAAGCGTCGAACTCCCTCGCCTGTGTGATCCAACTTCAACGAATGCCCAATTTCGTGAGCGAATGTCCTCCTCAGTTCAGTGGGATCGATTTCGCCATCATCAAAGCGTGTAATTTTTCCTTCAAATACAACTAACACGCAATAGAACCAGTTTCTGTCCAAATTCGATGAACGATACACATCTCCTCTCACACCCTCATATGGCTGTGTGATTGCTTTCGGATCGCTGATAATGGCGTCAGATGGTGTTTCCGATTCGGACAACACGATTACCTTATCATTGGGCGACAGATATGTACCTGTTCGGAATCTGAGCTCAGGAGTCACATTAGTCGAGATGTCCTTCCATGAATCGATTGCTCCCCTCATTTGTGTACCGTACATGGAGGATGTAGAAGGATCTATCCAATAGCCGTTGCAGGGCTTGCCATTTGTGCGTTTTCCCTCCCAATAGTCCGCTTGAGAACTTGAGGTAAGAAGAGCCGTTACCACGATTGCAAACGCCGCCACTATGGCGCGTCGCCTTTTTTGAAAACCCATGAGAAACCACCTTTCCATCATCAACAGTGCGACTTGAGTGCCGCTCGCCTCATACAATAAGGCGAGCGCGGAATGTCAAGGTTTCGCTCCTACGCCGAAATACCGGTTTTTCGTGAATGCTTCCTGATGCGTCCGTTTACGCCACCGTGAGCGCGTCGCCGACGCGAATCACGGGGCAAATCTCGCACGGTTCCGGCGTCAGGTTCGCGCCGAACAGCACCTTGCCGGAAACCGCGTCGCGCCGGAACGTTGCCAGCGTCGCCAGCGGTTCCGCGCCGGTGTGCGCTCCCGTTTCCTGCTCGATGGTTGTGACCCCACACCGTTCACACGGCTTCATGTGGTGCAGAACCACGTTCCCAATGCGAAGGGTCTCCCAACCGCCCTCCGCCCACGGCGCGAAATCGCCGGATACCACCACGTTCGGGCGGAACCGGTTCATCGGCACGGGAACCGGAAGGCGCGTGTTAAGGTCGGAAAGCGACGGCTCGGTCGTCAGAAGCACCGGAAAGCCGTCGGCGAAGCCCGTGCCGTCGGTCGGGGTTCGCGCAAACCGGGGCGAAACGCGCCGCGCAAAATCGTCCGGCACACGCACGAGGCGCAGGGGAAGGCGCAGTAAGTCGGTGAAAAACGACGCGGCTTCCTCGCCGCAATCAAGAGCGTCCCCGGTAAACCCCCAAATCGTCGCGGTGATGCGCTCAAGTTCCGCGTCCGGCACAAACGGTACGACCACCAGTTCGCGCCCGAAAACTACGCCGAGCGTATCGCCTTCGGTCACGGTGACGTGAATCCGCGCCATTTCGGAGTGCGAACGTTGCGACAAAAAGCCGCCGGTTTCGGCGTGAACCAGCATCCATCGGCGGTCGTTGCGAAGCCCCCGCGCCTCGACGGGGGCGGATTCCACGGCGATAGCGCGGCAACCTTTGATGGGATAAACGAATAGACCGGACACGATGGCTTCCATAGGCGCGGTTTCGCCATCGGTGCGTCCGATTCCTGCCTATGCCGGAGGGACGGGGCGCGGCGTGTCGGTGGTTTCCCCGCGCCTTCGGGACTTCTGGAACCGTTCCCAGACTCGGTTACCGAGTGCGACCCCCGGCTTTTCTATGAAATGGTAGGAGAAATAAGCGACGATAATGGAGATAAGTAATGTCACGGTCAACACTATCCCATACAGGATGACAGGGTTATCACCGAAAAACCGCCGCGCAATCTGATATTCCACGATAGTCACCAACGGTTGATGCCAGAGATACAGCGAGTAACTGAGTAGCCCGACGGTGACAGCCGCGTTCCCGAACAGCGATGGTTTTTCGTTCACAGGTTTTCGTATCAGTTGCTCTATCAGCGCGGCGGAGGCGATTGAAAAAAGACTGAACGAGAAAATGGTCACGAACTTGATTTGTGTGGACGCTACCGCGAGTAAAAGGGCAAGCCAGAAAGCCCACTTCGGAAACACGGTTCGCTTTTCTAAGAAACGCTCGGCGACCCATGCTCCCAGCACCCAGTCCATCCAGAGCATGAGCGTGTCCGCCCCGTTCAGTATCAAGTTGTCTCCAAAAAATATCGCTCGACCCGACGCGGTAGTCAGCAGGGCGAAGCGTATGACCATCGAAACCAGAACGCTGAACCAGAACGCTTTCGCAATGCCGAACTTGCCGCGAAGCCAGAACACAACGGGGTAAAGCAGATAAAACCAAACCTCGATAGCAAGGCTCCAAAACGAAGCGTTGATCCCGAAGTACGTTTCTTTGGAAACATTATGAACCATGAAAAGGTGCGTCACGATGTCATTGAACGAAGGGGTTTTCCATAGGGAGAACGCGATTAGCGCGACGAGATAGGCGGGGTAGATGCGCCAGAAGCGACGCGAATAAAACTGCCCCCAGTCGAACTTCTTGCTTTGCAGTACGGACAGATGAATCACAAAGCCGCTCAACGCGAAGAACAGGGACACGCCTATCCATCCGAGAGTCGCCGGGTAGAAGTAAAGGAAGTCCGGGTTTGCCGCCCCCGCGTAATCTCGGAACGCGCCGCGCCACGGTAAACCCTGCATTCGGAACGGGGCGAGAGCGTGAAAGCAAAAAACGAGCAGGATAGCCACAGCGCGAAGCACATCCAGTTGCGGCAGATGGATGCGCTCCGGTTTAGGTGGGGCAGGGGAGGCGTCGGTGTTCATGCGGGGGTGCGGGTTAGTTCGCCGCGCCCCCACACGATTCCTGCCGCGTCCTACTTTTTCGCTTTGGGATCCATCGAAGCCGGTAAAACCGAAAACTCGTTGCGGCGTTCGGGCGCGAAGTATTTGCTGGCGACGCGACGAACGTCCGCCGCCATCACCGCGACGAGTTTATCGTAGCGTTCGTTGACTTCGTTCGCCGAACCGTACAGTAAGTCCGCCGACGCTAAAGCCGATGCTTTCGATTCGGTGCCGATGCGCCCGAAAACTTCGCTCGTGAGCAACTGATTCTTCGCTTTGGCGAGCTCGGCGTCCGATACGGGTTCGGCGCGGAGTTTGTCTACCTCCGTGAGCAGGGCGGTGGCAACCGCGTTCGAGTCTTTGCCGCCGTTTGCGATGGCGAAGAAGAAGAACATTCCGCCGTTGAGCAAATCGAAGCCGCCGCCTTGCGCCTGCAACGCCAGTTCTTGGTCGCGCACCAGCGAACGGTACAGCCGCGCCGACGCGCCCGACGACAGTATCTGCGTGATGACGTTGAACACGGGGGCGTCGGGGTCGTTCGGGGCGGGGACGCGGTACGCCACGCCGACCGCGGGAAGCGGCGCGAGTTTGTCGTAGAACGTTTGTTGTTTCGCGCCGTTCGTGGTTTCCGTCGGGAGTGCGATGCGCGGGAAGTTGCCGGTCGCCGACTTCGGTATGCCGCCGAAATACGTTTCCACGCGCTTCAAAGCGTCCGCCGCTACGAAGTCGCCGACGAGTACGAGCGTCGCGTTGTCGGGCTTGTAGTATGTGTCATGGAACGCTTTCACATCGGCGAGCGTGGCGGCGTCGAGGTCGGGAATCGAGCCGATGGGCGGATGGTCGTAGGGATGCCCGACCGGGTACGCGAGCGACAAAACGTGTTTGATGAGTTCGCCATACGGGGCGTTGGCGACGCGGGAGCGGTACTCTTCTTTCACCACGTCCCGCTCGGACTTCAGGTTCGGTTCGTCTACAATCAGGCTTGCCATTCGGTCGGCTTCGAGAAACAGTACGCGATCCAGCGCGTTCGCCGGGACGGTCTCGTAGTAGAACGTTTGGTCAAACGATGTCGCCGCGTTGTACGCGCCGCCGAGTTGTTCAACGTAGCGGGCGTGTCCTTCGGTCGGCACGTTCTTGCTTCCCTTGAACATCAGATGCTCGAACAGGTGCGCGAACCCCGATTTGCCTTTCGGCTCGTCTTTGGAACCGACGCGATACCACACTTGCACCGTGGCGACCGGCGCACGGTGGTCTTCCAGCAGGATGACGCGCAAACCGTTGGCTAACGTGTGTGTCTCGAACGCGAGGGGCGCGGGCTTCGCGGTCGCGGCGTTCGCGGGCGGCGCGGGGGCGGGAACGGGCGCAGTTACGGCTATCGCGGCGAGGCTCGCGGTTAAAAAGGGCAAGATTATCATGCGCTTATTGTACTCCAAACCTGCGCCGAATTGTTGTTCGCGCATCCGGTATACTCATTATAGGAGAACCGAACCGATGATTACGACCCTGCCGCCCCCGTCTCCCGAAACCTCGAAACTTGCCGCACGATGGACACGCGCCGATTGCAAGACGATGGAGGAACTCGGCTTCCTCGACTACCGCTACGAACTAATGGAAGGGATGATCATTCCGAAAATGGGACAATATCTACCCCATGCGCTGACTCTGGGACGAGCCGAAGACTGGCTGAAAGGGGCTTTCGGCAACACGAACGTCGTCACGCAAGCCAGTATCACCGTCGCGCCTGATGAAACCGTGATCGTGCGCCTCGAACCGGACGTGACGCTCCTCAACAAGCCGGGTACGCAGATTACGACGAAAGAGCCAAGCCCCGAAGACATCTTATTGCTCGTCGAGGTGTCTGACACGACGCTTGATTACGACTTGACCACCAAAGCAGGCGTGTATTCCCGCGCCGGGATTGAGCAGTATCTTGTTCTTGACATCAACGCCCGCGTCGTGTATGACCACCGATTGACCGATGCAGGCACATACCACCGCGAGACCCGGCGACCCGGCGACGCGATTGTGCGTGCCGCGTCGCCGGGTCTGCCGCTCAGCGTAGATGACCTGTTTTTGCCCCTTTAATCCCGCCGTTTGCGCCGTGTGACAAAGCCGCCGGGTGCCGCGACACCAACGCCGAGTAGCGCGAACGTCGTAGGTTCCGGGACGACGGCGACGCCGTTCAGGAACAACGCACCGGGATTCTCGCCGACGATGCTAAGCCCGCCGTCCGCGTCGAAGAACCGCGTTTCGAGCAGGTTTGTGCCGTCCGTGAGTGTGCCGGATAGGTCGTAGAAGAAGCCGGAGTTGCCGAATGCGTCCACGCGCCGTTCACATTCAGCCCCACGAAGTCCGAAAGCAAGCCGTTGGCGGTGCTGAACGAGCCGGAGGGGGGCGTGTTGCCCACCGGAACCGTCGCATAATTCACGCCGGGCGGCATCGCCGCCCGCCGCCGTCGCCGCGTTGAAGTTCGCGCCTGATGTGGTCACAAAAGTATAGTCGCCGCCGAGGTTGGAACTGTCGCCGAACGTCGCGCCGCCGTCGCCGCGCACCCGGTCGAGGATGTCTACCGTCGTGCCGCCGTGCGAGAGCGTGATGATGAGGTCGCCGACGAACGTATGGTTCAAGCCGGTGATGGTGACGGAGGTAAAATCAGTCGAAACGAAGTTGTCGGGAACGCTGATGGTGGACGAGACGCCCCCCGCGTTGTTGCCGGGGATGCTTCCTCCGGTTGCGCTTGTGTAGGTGAACGTTTGCGCGTACGCGGTGAGCGGCACGAGACCGATAAAGAACAGTGTGGCAAACGTCGCGGTTTGTTTGAGTGTCATAACGATTCTTCTTTCTATCAAACGTCGGTTCCGATCGTTGCCGGAAGGTTATCTTTTATTGCCGGAGCGTTCCCGGACTTACCTAACGTGCTATCATACGTGCCTAACGTGGTATCATATGTGCCTTTTGTGCGTTCGGATTGTAAAAGATACTGTGTTAGGCACGTATGATAGTAGTCAAGGAGTTTAATCTTTATGCCCATTTCATCCATCAATAGTTATATCCCGACAATGCAAGCGTTTATCGAACATTGGCAACAGGTCAACGCCGCCTTAGGCGCAAATCCGCTCCGCTTAAAGGACGCCTACACCATCGCGCTGTTCGCCG
>JACMIU010000245.1 GCA_014380985.1 Armatimonadota bacterium
ACGGTGCAGTCATACAACCCGGACAAAACGGTATCGAAACGGTACGTGGCGAAAACCACCGACGGCGGCGAAACGTGGCGCGAACTGCTTCTGACCGATGACGCCACCGCTAACGAGTTCGGTATCGGATTCGCCGACGCTCTGACTGGCTGGGTCGGCGGAACGCGCACCGGCTACGAAACCCGCGACGGCGGCGCGAGTTGGACGCCGGTAGCGATGGGGCAGGCGGTAAACAAGATTCGCCTGCTGCACACGCCGGACGGCGTAGTCGGCTATGCGATTGGCGTTAGCGTGTACAAGTTCGACACGCGCCCCGCCCGCGTAACCGCTCCTGCTAACTGATGGCACTGACTGACGCAGGTAAAAGCGAACAACTACCAACGCAGTGCTTTCAAACCGAGGTTGGGGAAGAGACCGGCAACCACAGCGAACTGTACCCATGCGGTTGCCAGTGTTTCCAGTGCGCGGGCGGAGTGTAGGGAACCGGCATCTACCGCTTGATAGCCGCACTCTTCTACAAGCCCTTTGACAATCACTTTTGCCGACGCATCATCCCCACAATAGAATACACTGGGGCGTTCGCCGTTGAAGTCGCGGGACGGCGCGGCGAGGATCTCTGCAAACGTCGTGTTGAACGCTTCTACTACCTTTGCATCCGGCGAAAGTGTTGCGATCTTCTCCGCCATAGAAATGGTCAAATCCGTCGGCAAGCCGATTGTGCCACCGCTCATGTCCGGCTTAAGTCCACTCACACAGGTGATGACAACTTTTCCGCTCAATGACCCTGCCTCGCGGAGTGCCGTCTCCAGAGCATCGGGCCAAACGGCGATCAGAATCACGTCGCTATTCCGCACTGCGTCCGCCGGAGTTGCTACCTGCGTATCCAGACCGATCTCTTCCACGATTCTTGCCAGTTTATTGGGGTCGCGTGTAAACGAAAACTCGACATGATGCCCCTGCATTGCCCAGATTTTGCCCAACGCGGATCCCATACTACCCGCACCGATGATACCAATTTTCATATTTTAGTCCTTTTACAGCGATTGATGGGGCGGAATATACGACGACACGACTTCGTAGAGATGCGCTTCCTGCCGGATTGCCAATTGAACATACGGCGCAAACGAAGCATTCGTTTTGTCGAAAACCTCCTTGTTCGAGAACAAGGGCTTCGATCCTTCTTTATCCCACTGCGAATAACTGGTTACGCATCCACCATCAATGCTTTTGTGAACGCTGGACGAAAGGTGTCCTGCCATCTGCGTTCCGAATTGGTTGATGGCTTCGATAAGCCCATCAGACACCGCTTGCTGATTTTCGGGCGAGACATAATAAACGTGAATGACGGTAATTACATCGGGGTTCGGTTGTAGTGTTATCATAGTTTCTTTCTATTGAGCGAGATCGGAGACCGGATTTTCAGTTTGAGTCCGACCAAGATTTTTTGCTTGTGCGTAGTACGCAACACCGAGAATTACGAAGATGACGAAGTCCAGTTGCGTCTGATTGATCGGCATTTTGGCGTTCCCCCCGTATTGTGGATCAAAGTAATCCGCACCGGGAAAAAGTATCGCCGGAACCTGTGTAAGCCAATACAACGCAGCGAATAGTGTACCGACTTGCAGATCATAGATTTTGGTTTGGTAATCCGCCTTGCGTCGCCATAAGTAATATAAGGCAATCACTCCCGCCATCGCTCCAAAAGCCATCGTCTGACCATTGTGGAACTTGGCATGAGGCGGCCAGTAGGGGTTGTAAATGTGGGTTGCGTTCCAGTCCGCTAAGTAAGGCGATACAGCAGTGAAAAGCGCGATAAACGAAATAACCCATGATCCCCAAGGATTACCTTTCATGTTGTATTTCCTACCCTCTCAAGCCGAACATAAAGTCCGTAGTGTGTCCTGAAACAGCCATTAGTGAATTGAGTCGCCATGTTTTTCTTTCTTTCAACCGACTTCATTCCTATTATGGCAAGGCTCTGAATTGAAAAGGGAGGATGAAACGAGCAACAAACGTAATATTATGACTATCTTCGGCGCAAATCACGGGGAGAGTAGCCATAGCGTCGGCGAAAGTGTCTCGCCAGATGCGGTGAATCGCAAAATCCGCACTCGATGGATACCTCTGAAACACTTAATGCCCTACCCGCCAATAATCCGTGTGCCTTTTCTAACCGTGTTTCGAGGAGATAGGCATAGACGCTTTTGCCTGTTTCGACTCTGAACAGCCGTGCCAGATGGGATGCACTGAGGTAGACTGTGCTTCCCAACGTTTCAAGGGAATGATTCGCGGCAGGAGAAGTATGGATAATTTCAATCACGGTACGCACTTCGGCGCGACCGGGCAGCACTGTTTTCGGTACGGAAGCAGATTCGGCGTAATACAAAGCAAGGCGAGCCGCGACCGCTTGCACTAACGTTTCTATATACAATATTCCTTCGGGATTACCGGATTCTACCTCGTCCGCAATCAAGGTAGCGAGTGCGGACAATGGATTGTCCCAAAACCACGGGGGGCGTGTCAGTGTCACTGTTCGGTTGGCAACGTCGGTAAGAAGTTGCGGAGCAAGGTACAGATTCACAGTATCTACCAGCGGGGGCGTTTCCGCAACCCATTTTGCGCCTCGTTCCGCCGGTAGGAGTGTTATCTGACCGGGTTCGAGAAAACCCTCTTGAAGAAGATTCTCCTGCCGGTACTGAAGGCGTGCGCCGCGGACACGCGGGAAACACAGAAAGTGTCCCGCCATTCCCGGAGTTTCCATTTGAAAGGCTCCTCCTTTTTTCAAGCGACTCACCTGAAACTGCGCGAAGGAGTAAATGCCTCCGGCAAGACGAGGAATATGCTTCATACGTTGCGCCATTGCCTCATAGTTGTCATTCGCACTGGGTATGATGCTCATGAACCGATTATACCCAACTCAAACTTTGTTTAAGAAACGAGACGCAGTTGCGGTTTGGCGGGCGGTGTGACGCAAATCGCGGCGGCGGTTTTGCGTACCAGCAAATCTACTTCGCGGGCGGAAACCGGGGGCGACATCAAGAATCCCTGCATCGCATCGCAACCGAGACTGTTTAGCGCGTCGCGTTGCGCGTCGGTTTCCACGCCTTCGGCGATGACTTCCATCGAGCAGGCGTGACCGAGTTCAACCAGAGCGCGTACCATCGCTTCGCCCTTGATCTCCTCGGTCATAGGCGTGATAAACGAGCGGTCTATCTTCAGAACATCGAGCGGGAATGTTCTTAAATACGACAGCGACGAATACCCCGTGCCGAAGTCGTCAATCGAAAGCCGGACGCCTAACGCTTTGAGTTCGACCAGCCGGTTTTTGACGTTATCGCCTTTGACCAAAATGCCCTCGGTCATTTCAATGTCGAGATATTCGGGGGGAAGGTTGACTTCCTTGATCACCTCGCCGATGAGATCCACAATCCACGGTTGCTCGAACTGCCGACCGGACAGGTTTACCGATACCCGAAGCGGCGTTCCCGCTTCCACCCAACGCGCCGCTTGCGCCGCCGCTTCGCGTAAAACAAAATCGCCAATCGGGATAATCAGCCCGGTTTCCTCGGCGAGCGGAATAAATTGCGCCGGGGAGATGCGCCCCAAAGACGGCGACTCCCAGCGTAGCAACGCTTCGACACCGTATATCCGTCCCGTCTGCAAGTCTACTTGCGGCTGGTACTGCAAGTACAGTTCATTTTTGTCGAGGGCGCGGCGTAGTTGTGTTTCGAGTTCGAGCCGGTCTTTGGCGCGGGCGTTCATCGAAGGTGTGTAAACGCGGAAGCCGTCGCGCCCTTCTTCTTTGGCACGATACATCGCGGTATCGGCGTTTTTCAAGAGCGTCGCGGCATCGGTTCCGTCGCGGGGGGCGAGCGACACACCGATACTGCCGGTGACAAACAGTTCCTGCCCGTCAATCTCGAACGCTTCGTCCATCGCTTCGAGGAGCGACTGCGCGGTTTCGGCGACCACTTCGGTACTCGGCACATTCGGCATCAGAATCGTGAACTCGTCGCCGCCCATTCGCGCCACGGTGTCGTGTCGGTGGAGGCGTGATGTTAATCGGCTTGCCACCTGTTGTAGCAGTTTGTCGCCGACCGGATGACCGAGCGTGTCGTTGATTTGCTTGAACCGGTCTACGTCGAAAAACAGAATCCCGACCTGTCCCTCGGTCGCATTCGCCGCCGTAATCGCTTCGCCGAGGCGTCGGTCGAACAGGGTGCGGTTCGGCAACCCGGTCAGGGCGTCGTGCGTCGCTTGGTAGGCCATACGCTCCGTGACCGACTTTTGCTGGGAAATATCGCGCTGAACCGACATCCAACCGCCGGGAAGCCCGTTCGCGTCGTAAATCGGCTGAATGTTGAGTTCCACCCAGAACTGCGAGCCGTCCTTGCGGTAGTTGATTAGTTCGACACGCACCGGTTGAAACAAAGACAGTTTCTCCTGTAGCAGTGCCACGGTTTCCGGGTCGGTCATAATGCCTTGCAACATCTTCGGCGACTGCGCGGCGAGTTCCTCGCGGGAGTAGCCGGTCATGCGCTCAAACGCCGGATTGACATAGATAAGCCGCATCGGTTGCCCGGTCTGCAGGGGAGCCTCGTAGAGCATAATCACATCGTTGGTGGATTCCACGGCGGATTCGAGCCGCGATGCTTTGGCGATGGTGCGTTGCATCTGCCGCAGTTGTTTTTCCAGCGCGGTCTTCGTTTCCGTGAGTTCGGTTTCGCGCTCTACCAGATGCGCCTGCAAGCCCGCATACTGCTTGTCGTGCGAAACGCGGGACTGTTCCCGGCTTTGCAAAAGTTGCGTGATTTCGCGCCCCTGTAGCCCGTTTTGTTTCGTGCTACGCGACGCACCCACGGCGAGTAGGGCAAGCGACCCGAACCCGAACAGACCCGCGCCCGCTTTGAGCGGATCCGGTTTCGCGGGGGAGGTAACGGGAGCAACCGTCGCGCCCTTTTTCGGTGGTACGGCGGGGGGAGGCGGAACGAGGGAAAGAACGAACAGGGCGAGAAGGGACGCGGCGGTTCCCGCCAGTCCGGCGTACACCATGGTTGTCGCTCCCTGCCTTTTGGCAGAAGGTAGCGTCGAGATGGGGGAAGATGGTGTCGTCATTCGGTGTTTTTTGCACATTCAATTATCGGCAACCGGCGGCAAAATAGGTGGGGCGATACGTTTGCGTCTCCCTTGTGAAACGGGTATAACCGCATGGCACACGGGAACCGCCCCGCGTTCTTGCTTAGTTTATATATCAAACAGTTGTATGCTTATGAACCTTTCGCATTTACTTCCGCTCCTCGACGGCTACGAACCGCTCGAAAATATCGTCGCCGCGCTGACACGGCGTCAGCGTCAAGCCCCGCTCATTGAAGGCGTACCGGTTGCCGCCAAAGGCTTTCTGCTGGCACGACTGCAAACCGAACTATCGCGCCCGCTTCTGCTCGTGACGTATTCCGACGAACAGGCAACGCGCCTCGCCGAAGATTTGCGCCGATTTCTACCTTCAGACGCTTTTCCTGTGAAAATGTTGCCATCGTCTTTGTCGCTTCTGCTGGACGATGCCGAGAGCGGACAGGATGTGTCCCGCTCCGGTGAGCGCGTCGCCACACTCGCCGCCCTTGCGGGTGGCGAAAAGGCGCATATCGTCGCTCCTATCACCGCGCTCCTGCAAAAAACCGCGCCGCCCGCCGTCCTCAAAAGCCGCCTCATCACCGTGACCGTGGGCGACACCATTAGCCTTGATGTGCTTTCGGCACGACTGACCGCTTTCGGCTATGGGCGCGAAGAGCAAGTGTCGCTCCCCGGAACCTTCGCCCGGCGCGGCGATATTTTGGACGTATTTCCCGCCGATTCCGCCAAGCCGTACCGCATTGACCTGTTCGGCGACGACGTGGAAACCATCCGCCCCTTTGACCGCGAAACCCAGCGTTCCGAGGGCAAACAAAATCGTGTCGTTATTCCCGCCGCGCACGAGGTTTCCTACACCCGCGAAACGATGGCGTCCGCCTCCGCCGCGCTTCGCAAGCGTCTCGACAAACAATTAGCCTTGCTCAGCAAAGACGGTGCTTCCGCCGACACGCTGGAACGGCTGCGCGAATCGGCGGAATCCGACATCGTGCAACTGGCGCAAGCGGTTTATTTTCCCAGCATCGAACGCTATTTATCTCTGCTACACCCCGACGCCGTTTGCGCCCTTGACTTTGTTCCCGCTGACGCGCTGGTTGTTTTGGACGAACCCGCGCAGATGGAATCGCACTACGAACGCGACGTTTCTTTTGTTAGCAAGAATCTTGCCAATCGGGCTAATCGCGGAGAAATTATTTCACTCAAAGAGCCGCTGTGTCTCGATTTCGCCGAAGCGGGGCGAAAACTCACCGCGAATCAGCAGTCGCTCTCGTTCTCTTTGCTCTCCCGCTCGGTCAACTGGCTGACGCACGACGCACAGTTTCATACCGACGCCGCGCCCGCCGAAAGTTTCGCCGGAAAGCCCGCGCTTCTCGGCGACGCCCTGCGAACGTACACAAAGAAAATGAACGCCCGCGTTGTCATCGTGTCGGTACAAGCCCCCCGCGTTCGCACCGTGTTGACCGACCGCGATATGGGCGACTCGCCGGTGTCGTCCTTACGTGACGGTGGCGTCGCACTCGTTGACGGCGTGCTTCGCTCCGGCTTTCGCCTAACCGACGGGCGGCTGGTGGTGCTGACCGACACCGAGGTTTTCGGCACTCCCGGTGACCGTATCGAATCGCAGAAAAAACGAAAACGCGATTTCAAGGGTGGAATGCGTATTACGTCGCTTCTGGAACTCAAAACCGGCGACTTCGTGGTGCACATCCAGCACGGCATCGGGCAGTTCACCGGGCTAACGCGCATGACGGTAGCGGGCGCGGAACGCGAGTACATGGCACTTCTGTACGACGGGGGCGACAAACTGTTTGTTCCGTCGGATCAGGTAGACCGGGTGCAAAAGTATATCGGCTCCGAGGGCGCGGCTCCCGCAATCTCGAAACTCGGCGGCACGGACTGGGAACGCGCCAAGACCCGCGCCAAGAAGCAGGTTAAGGAGATCGCGCAAGACTTGATTATCCTGTACGCCAAACGCTCGGCGACGCCCGGTCACTCGTTCGGCGCGGATACGCCGTGGCAAATCGAGATGGAGGATGCCTTTCCCCACACCGAAACGCCCGATCAACTCGCTGCTATCGAGGATGTCAAGCGCGATTTGGAATCGCCAAAGCCGATGGATCGTTTGATTTGCGGCGACGTTGGCTACGGCAAAACCGAGGTCGCGGTACGCGCCGCGTTCAAGGTCGCATCCGAAGGGCGGCAGGTCGCCATTTTATGTCCGACCACGGTACTTGCCGCGCAACACTTGCAAACGTTCAGTGAGCGGCTATCGGCGTTTCCGATGAAGGTGGACATGCTGTCGCGGTTCCGGTCGCCGAAGGAGCAGGCGAAAACGCTGGAAGCCGTTACGCTCGGTGCGGTAGACATCGTGATTGGAACACACCGCCTTTTGAGCAAGGACATCGCGTGGAAAGACTTAGGCTTGATTATCGTGGACGAGGAACAGCGGTTCGGCGTCACGCACAAGGAACGGTTGAAGCAAATCCGGCAATCGGTAGATGTCCTCGCCATGTCGGCAACCCCGATTCCACGCACCCTGCAAATGTCGCTTTCCGGCATCCGCGATATGTCGCTGATTAACGACCCGCCCGAAGGACGAATGCCGGTCAAGACCCTGATTAAAGAGTACGACGACGAGATTATCCGCAGTGCTTTACAAGCCGAACTTGACCGGGGTGGGCAGGCGTTCTTCCTACACAACCGCGTGGAAAGTATCTATCACGTCGCTACGAAACTGGAGAAGATTGTTCCCGCGTGCCGGTTCCGCGTCGCGCACGGGCAGATGGGCGAGGATGAACTTGAGGAAGCGATGCTCGACTTTTACGAGGGCAAGTTTGACTGCCTCGTTTGCACCACGATTGTAGAGTCGGGCCTCGACGTGCCGAACGTGAACACGATTTTTATTGACGACGCCGACAAGTTGGGCTTGTCGCAGTTGTACCAACTGCGCGGTCGCGTCGGTCGGTCGCGTCGGCAGGGGTACTGCTACTTGCTGTACCGCAAAGCGAAATCGCTTTCGACCATCGCGGAGCAACGCCTCGGTGCGGTGCGTGAGTTTTCTGATCTCGGTTCCGGCTACAAAATCGCGCTCCGTGACCTCGAACTGCGCGGCGCGGGCAACATCTTAGGCGCGGAGCAGTCGGGAACCGTGGCATCGGTCGGCTTCGATTTGTATACGCAGCTATTGGAAGAAGCCGTTAAGGAACTGAAAAACGAGCCGGACACCGAAAAACCCGAACCGCTTCCCACGGTGGATCTGCCGGTCGCTGCGAGCATCCCCGACAAGTATGTTCCCGGCGAGGCACAGCGTATCTTGATGTACAAGAAGTTAGCCGCGATACAAAGCGCGGGCGACGTCGCGGTGGTGCAGGAAGAGTTTGAAGACCGATTCGGCGACCCGCCGCAACCGGTGTGGAACCTGCTTTCGCTACTGCGGTTGCGGTTGCGTTGCCACGAAATCGGCATTGAGGGGATTTCCACCGAGGGCGCGACGGTGGCGATACTATTTAGCAAAGGGACGAAACTGCCGCAATCCACGCTTCGCCCGCTTTCGACGGCGTTCAAGTCACAGGGCGGAACGTTCAACGAAGGCCGCGTATCGGTTCTGGTGAACGGCGCGAGGGTCTTGGCGCAAATCGAAGAGCTTGTGGAAGTGCTGGCGCGGGCGATCAAGGAAAAGCCGACCGCCCCGGTAGCCGCGCCGGGCGTGGTCAACCCGAACGACAAGAAGCGTCGCGCCGTGACGTTGCCGCGACGGTAAAACCCGGCGTGGCAGTCGCTAACCGCCTACGGGCGCGGCGACGCATTGAGCATGGCGAGAAACACCGCTCCGACAATAACGACGACGATCAGAAGTAGCACCCAGATATTCGTTTCCGCGCCGACCTTGCCTTCCAATACCCTCTCCGGCGCAACGGCGCGAACCGACCGTAGGAACGCATCCAAACTACCGCCTTCCATGACCAGACCGAGAGCGACTTTGTTTTTTGGTTTGTCGGCGAAATGATAAACGATACATACACGGTTTTTCGGAGACTCGACCAACACGGCGTCAATTTCGTTCCAAGAAAATGTATCGGCGCGGTCACGGCGCACGGCATATTCAAACACAACGTAGGCGATGATTAATAAAAAACGCACCAAGAGCGCACTGACCACGAAAATCGTGGTGCGGATGGCGTTCGGCAAAACCGCCTTGCCAACAATCGTGATGCCTTCCACGCCCACGGTCAGTGAACCGGTGCGGTACTCAGAAATAGCGTCTTTCCACGATTGACGCCCCGCCTTGACCTTCATCTCAAAGGTGTGGCGGTCAGTTGTCCATGCTTGCTGTAACCCTGCCCCACCCGCGTATGCACCGCCGAGAACCGGCAGGGGAGGGGGTGTGTACGGCGCGTTC
>JACMIU010000246.1 GCA_014380985.1 Armatimonadota bacterium
GCGGACGGCAACCCGCCAGGGGGCCGGTTACCGGGCGGCGGGTTGTGGGCGTGGCCCCGGGCTTTGTGCCGGTGGGGGGGGGAGGGTATCGGTTTCGTGAACCGGGGGGGGGGGGGGGGCAACTGGCTTTGCCGGTGTAAATGCGGGGGTAAAAACCCTGACGCAAACGGTCAACCTATCAAGCGGTAACGCCCCGGCGATAGAAACTGCACCAAACCGGCGTTCCTTAGCACCTGCAACTGTTGGCGTATCTTCGGTTGAACGTTATTGTTTTCCGGGTGCAGTTGTGCCAAATAATTTTCAAAGGTGTACACATCGGCAAGCACGAAATCGGTTTTTCCCAGACGCCTGATGCAAGCGAAAACATCCAAAGCCCATCCGCGTAAATCTACGCTCACTTTAGCGAGTGGCTTAACCTTTTCGTACTGCGCCCGTACTTGCGCGGCGGATTGGGCAATTCCTTTCTGTATCACCGACAATTTACCATCGGTGGCAATTGCGCTTAACAGAATGTTGCACCCGACCCAACCGGCACGGCGAGCAGTCAGAGCGAGCGGATTGCGCTTCTGTACCGACGATGCCGAAAAGAAGAAGCGGGGAACAAGCGTCAGATTCTCAACCTCCCATTTTGGCGAATAGGAAAGCACGAGCAGATGTGGCGTTTCGTCCTTTTGGATTTTATCCATCATCGCGTCGTACCCGGCATCCACGATTCGGTTCTCGTTCCACTTTGCCGCGCTTTTGAGTTGATACTCGGCTTGGCACTGCGGGCAAACAAAGTCAATCGCCTTCGCGTTGTTCGGCGACTGCGTGAGCGACGGCGACGCACACGCCGCGCAAAACAGTTCGCGCCCTGCCCAATCTTCGGTTCGTACCCGCGCTATCTGCGATTTGTTGGAAAAGGTCTGACCTAAGGTCGTATCCATTTGCAAGTTCATTGCGCTTATTTTCTTCCGATTCGCGTCTTATTCCTGCACGGCGCGAGGCACTGCTAACAACCGGGTTCGCGTCGCTCACGGGAAGCATGGGGGTTTTCGTGCAACCGCGCACGAAAGGGCAGGGGCATGGCTCGACCAGCCGCGCCTTTTACGCCCGCACCGGGTTTGTCGCGCATATCCTGCGCCTTCAAACCGGCGAAACGATTGTCGGTAGCGCGGACGAACCCCTGCCGGACGACATCCAACCGGACGTTTGAGCCGCAAAGACGCAAAGAGCGCAAAGAGTTTTCGAGAACGTTACCGCGCTAACGTTCGGCTTGCGGCAACGTTTCTTTTTTCTCTTTTCCGGTCTTTGCGCTCTTGGCGGTTCAAACGAAAACGCAGGTTCGCGCCCTACTCGCCCTCCGCCACGCCCTCCTCGGTCGCCTTCGACACATCAATCACCTCGGCGGTTTTCACCCGGTCGCCGTCTTGCAGGTTGATCAGCTTCACCCCCTGCGTCGTGCGGCTAATCGTGGTTTTAATCTCCTCCGCCTTCATGCGAATCATCACGCCGTTCTCGGTGACAATCATCAGGCGCAGGTTCGGCTCCGATTCTTTCGACACCACGGTTGCCACCACGAGGCACTTGCCGGTGCGCTCGGTCAGTTTCATCGTGATTAAGCCCTTGCCGCCCCGGTTCTGCGAGCGGTATTCGGCAAGGCTCGTGCGCTTGCCCAAGCCCAGTTCGCTGATAACCAGCAACTCTTGCGCGTCGGCATCGCCAATCACGACATCGGCGGACACCACGAAATCGTCCGCGCCATCTAAGGTGATACCCTTCACGCCGCCCGCCGCCCGTCCGCGTGTCGGCACTTTATCTTCGGGGAAGCGAATCGCCATACCGTTCACCGTGGACAGCACCACCTCGGCATCGCCCGGCGTGTGCTTGACCCATTTCAGCGCGTCGTCTCCTTCAAGGTCGAACGTCACCAAGCCGTTGGTACGCAGGTTGGCGTACTCGGAAACCGCCGTGCGCTTGACCTCGCCGCGTGTGGTTACCATCAGGAAGTAGCCTTCCGCCGTGCGGAAGTCCCGAATCGGCACGGTGGCGGTGATTTTCTCGTCCTGCTGGATATTAATCAGGTTGATAATCGCCGTTCCCATCGCTTGCCGCGACGTTTGCGGAACCTCGAACGCTTTGAGCCGGTAGACGCGCCCGCGGTCGGTGAAGAACAGAATGTAGTCGTGCGTTGAGGCGCGGAACAGATGCTCGAAGTTGTCTTCGTCTCGCGTCTTGCCCGCCGTGACGCCCTTGCCGCCGCGCTTTTGCGACCGGAATGTATCGTAGTCGAGCCGCTTGATATAGCCATCGCGGGTGATAGTAATCAGCATTTCCTCTTCCTTGATGAGGTCTTCAAGGTTGATTTCCTCGGCTTCCGCCGGGATAATGCGCGTTTTGCGGTCGTCGCCGAACTTGGTTTTGAGGTACTTCAAATCGTCCTTGATCATCGTGTTGACCCGGCGAATGTCCATCAAAATATCCTCGAACCGCCCGATTTCCTTGAGCAAGTCCTTAAACTCGCCTTCGATCTTGTCCTGCTCCAGCGACGTGAGTTGCCGCAGTTGCATATTCAAAATCGCCTCGGCTTGCAGTCCCGAAAACGAGAACCGCTCAATCAAGCGGATACGCGCTTGCTCGGTGCTGTTACTGCCCCGGATAATCGCAATCACTTCGTCGAGGAAGTTGACCGCGATCTGCAAGCCTTCCAAGATGTGCGCCCGCGCTTTCGCCCGCGCCAGTTCAAACTTGGTGCGCCGGGTAATCACGTCGCGCCGGTGGTCGAGATACTCCTGCAGAATCGTTTTCAGCGACAGAGTTTTCGGGCTTTTGCCGGATTCGGTGAGCGAAATCATCATTACGCCGAAGTTCAGGCGCAAAGGCGTGTGCTTCAGCAGATAGTTCAGAATCTTCTGCGGCATCACGTCGCGGCGCAGTTCGACCACAAGGCGCATTCCCGATTTGTCGGAATAATCGCGCACGGCGGTGATTCCGTCAATCTTCTTCTCTTTGACGTGTTCGCCGATCTGCTCCTCTAACTTCTTCTTAATCACCTGATACGGCAGTTCGGAGATCACGATCACGTTCTTACCACCGTCCATCGGCTCAATCGTGGTTTTCGCTTGCATCGTCACCTGCCCGCGCCCGGTGTGGTACGCCGCCTTGATGCCCTTCGAGCCTAAGATAAGCCCGGCGGTCGGGAAGTCGGGACCGGGAACGTAGGTCATTAACTGCTCAATGGTCGCGTCGGGGTGGTCAAGGAGGTAGGCGCAAGCATCGCAGATTTCGCGCAGGTTGTGCGGGGGCATATTGGTCGCCATGCCGACCGCGATACCGGAGCCGCCGTTGCAGACAAGGTAGGGGAACTTGCCGGGCATCACGGTCGGTTCGCGCCGCTCGTTGTCGTAGGTGGGCTGGAAGTTGACAGTATCTTTTTCGATGTCCTCCATCATTTCCATCGCTACGGCGGTTAAGCGTGCCTCGGTGTTGTGATTGACGAAGCCACCGGCGACAAACGAATGACAATCGCTGTCTACGCGAATCGAGTAGACGTTTTGCGTTCCGGCGTCCACGATTTCGGCAACGGGGTCGAACAGGTAGCGGTTTCGCGCCAAGTTCTCGATGTGCGAAAACTCCTCCGGCGACAGCGACTGCGCGATACGTGGCAACGCTTTTTCGAGCCGTTCGGGTCTGTCGAAGTTGTTTTTGCTGAACCATTCGCGGTTGCCTCGTCCGGCGTTTTCGCGCACGAAATCGGCGAGGAACGGAACGAAGTCTGTCTGCGACAAAACACGACCACTTGTATAGGTAGCCAGCGCATCCGCAAGCGCGGCGCGTTTCGCTTCCGACGCGAAGCCGATTTTCTCCGCGAAGCGTTGCAAGTTATCTTCGCCAATAATCAGAAGGCGATAGGTTCCGCGCCCGGCTTCCGCGTTGAGTGTGGACACGATACCGAAGCGCAATAGCACGGTTTGCACCTGCCGCAAAATTTCCCGGCTTTTCGCGCACAGATTCACGCGAAGCAAACTGCGTTCCGAACGCTCGACCGCGCCGTCGCCTTCATACAGACCGCGCAGGAATGCGGCGATCACGGCTTGCGGCGAACGCAGAACCGCGTCCGGGACGAGGCGTTCGGCGGACTTGCCGCGCAATCCGACCGCGTTCAAAAATGCGATAACGTGCTGGCTCACGCACTGCATTTGCAGGAACGGTTTTTTGCCGTATCCGGTAGGTTCTCTGTGGAACGTGTGCAGTCGGCAGGTCGGGAAAACATTCGCCCAAGCGGTAGCGAACGCATCGGCAAAGTCGCCGGGCAGGTTGCAGAACTCGACGCACGACGGGCGGCACGTTCCTTCGGCAACCAGCGCACCAAGCAGGAACGCGAAGGACGAATCGAGACGTGCCGGTAACGCGTGAACTTCGGTTCGCGGATTCGCAGGCGTCGGCGGGTGATACGTCGCGAGGTCTACTGGGGCGTCGGGGAACAGCGTTTCGCTTCGATCCAGCACCATATAGTCGCCGATTTGCAGGTCGGCAATCGTCTTCCAAACCAGCGTGGTGCGCTTGCCTTCGCCGGGAACGCAAACCAGAAGCGGGTGATTCGTCGTGCCGGTGATTTCGTAGCCGCGCCGGGTGCGAACCGTTCGCACGGGGAACGCCCCGCAATCAAACCACTTACTCGCGGTGTTCGTCTTGCCGTCGAGCGACAGCACTGCTTCGGCGATATTTTCGGTTTCGGCGATAGCACCGGCAGGAACGAGACCGCGCCCGGTGACAACCAAGTTATTGTATGTCACACAATATCTCATCGCCGCCGGTGGGTCGTCATCAACACTGCCAAAGTTTCCCTGTCCGTCCACCATCGGGTAGCGGAGCGAGAACGGTTGCGCCATGCGAACCATCGTGCCGTACAGGGCTTGGTCGCCGTGCGGGTGGAAGTTTCCCATACATTCACCCACAACCTTCGCGCTCTTTAAGTGGCGCGAATTGGGAGACAAGCCGAGTTCGCGCATCGCGTACAGGATGCGGCGTTGCACCGGCTTGAGTCCGTCGCGCACGTCGGGCAGGGCGCGGGAAACAATCGTACTCATCGCGTAGCCGAGGTACGACGTTCGCAGTTCGGACGCAATATCAATTGCGGGCCCGTCGTAAATGGCGCGTTCGCTCACCGGCACAGAGGGCGCGAGAACGGCGACGCTACTGCTTGCCGGGGCATCGGGCGCGGCGGACGCGCCTACTGTGGTCGAAAGTTCGGTTCCGTCGTCGGCGGTCGGGGTCAGTTGGGGGTCTTCTAAAGGTTCGGGCATAAAACGCTTACTCTTCTCCTACGGTAAAAATAAAGTTGCCGGGAATCACTAAGCCGGGCGGCGCGAAACCGGAAACGTCCGGCACACACGGCACGAAAGCGGGGCGATTTCGCAGACATTGCCACAAAAATCGCCCCGCGCTACGTGTGTTTCGCTTCCCCTATTTTATCGTACAAACGAGTGTTTTTCCAACAATTTGTGTCGCCGATAGAACCAGTAGGGAAGGAGAAACCCCGCGCTACGCGGAAACGAATTGCATGGATGAACTGCCCCTGCTTCTCGCCGATGGCGTTGCCGCGCTCCCCGACCCGCTTGGTGTCGGCACGTTTTTGCACTTCGAGGCGGACGCCACCGCGTCCCGCCATGTGTTCGCGGTCGGCGCGGGCGTCGGCATCACGCGCTTCGTCGCACAGCACCGCTACGAGCCGTTTTGGATGACCGTGGCGACCGGCGAACGTTTGGGTGCGGTTCCCGTGGAAACGCAGTTCCTGCTCGCCGAACTTGATAACGGGCGGTTCGCCTTGTTTGTGCCGCTAATTGACTTCCTGTTACGTTGTTCTTTGCAGGGCGATGGCGCGGACGGTTTACAGTTGGTGGCGGAAACCGGCGACCCGGCGGCGCGACAGGAAAGCGCGACCGGCTTGTTTGTCGCGGTTGGCGACGATCCGTATTCCCTGATTAGCGGCGCGGCGATGGCGGTCAGCAAGTACCTCGGCACGACGCGCCTACGCTTCGAGAAGCCGTTACCGGCGTTCTGCGACGATTTCGGCTGGTGTACGTGGGACGCCTTTTACCAAGACGTGTCGCACGACAAGGTGATCGAGGGCTTGGAATCGTGGAAAGCGGCGGGCATCACGCCGCGCTTCTTAATTTTGGACGACGGCTGGCAGAGCGTTTCCGAAGATACTACTGGCGAGAAGCGGCTGATAGGATTTTGCGCCAACGAGAAGTTTCCCGGCGATTTGTACACCACGGTTTCAATGGCGAAGAACGACTTCGGCGTGGAAACGTTTCTCGTTTGGCACGCCTTTAACGGCTACTGGGGCGGAGTTGTGGCGGAAGCGTTCCCCGGTTGCAACGCCGTCAGTATCGCCCGCGAATCGTCGGAAGGCATCAAGAGCCATGCGCCGAATGTGGACAACTATTTCGGCAACATCGTTGGCGTCGTGCCGCCCGATGAGGTGTATCGCTTCTTCCACGATTACCACCGGTATCTACGCTCGCAGGGCGTGGACGGCGTAAAAGTGGATTCGCAAGCGTCGCTCGAAACCGTGGTGCGGGGCTTAGGCGTCGGCGGGCGCGTTCCGGCGATGCGCTCCTACCGCGAAGCGTTGGAAGGCTCGGTCGCGGTGCATTTCGAGGGGCGGCTGATTAACTGTATGTCGTGCGCCAACGAAATGCTGTTTCAGGCTCCCGCGTCCAACCTGACGCGAACCTCGACCGATTTCTGGCCCGACAAGCCGGAGTCGCACGGCTTGCATCTGTGGGTGAACGCGCACGTTTCGGCGTGGTGGGGGCAGTTCGTGCATCCCGACTGGGATATGTTCCAATCGGGGCATCCGATGGGCTTGTATCACGCGGCGGGGCGGGCGGTCTCCGGCTCGCCGATCTATGTTTCTGACAAACCGGGAACGCACGACGTGAGCGTTTTGCGGCGGCTCGTGACGCCGGAAGGGCGCGTATTCCGGTGCGCGTCGCCGGGCGTCCCAACCCGCGATTGTCTGTTCGCCGATGTCACCAAAGACGCCGTGCTTCTGAAAATCGTCAATGTGTCCGGCGGCGCAGCGCACCTTTTGGGCGTGTTTAACGCCAGACACTCCGAAACCGGCACGGAACCGATTACCGGCGCGGTAACGCTCGCGGATGCGCCAAGCCTCGCGGACGAAGCCGTGGCGGTCTACGCGCATTTGGCACGGGAACTGCGCGTTTTGCGCGGAGCCGACCGGTGGGAAATCACGCTGGCGCAACTCCGGTGCGAAGTGTTCACGCTTCTCCCGCTTTCCGGCTACGGCGTAACTCCCATCGGACTGGGGAACTACTTTAATGCGCCGGGCGCAATCGTGGAAGTCGCGGTGTCAGAGGACGGCAAAACGCACGACATCACGCTTTCCACCAGCGGCGAGTTTGTCGCGCACTGCGAATCCGCCCCGGTGAGCGTGGAGGTGAGCGGCGACCCCGCGCCGTTCGACTACGACGCGGACGCGAAAACGCTTCGCGTGGCAGTGGATTCGGCGTGGTTCGGCACGGTGCGCGTGGTGCTGGCGTAGCATTGTGCGGGGATGTTCCATCCACCGGTGGGGGGCGTTCCGCATGTCGGCAGGAACTTCGTTTCGCCTTAGTATCCTGCGGATACGGGGCGGTCGAGAACGACTCGCCGCGTTGTCTAAACGGTTCGCGCCGTCCCCCGCGTAACCTGCACCCGAAGGGTGATCAGGCGGAACGAAGTTCCTGCCGA
>JACMIU010000247.1 GCA_014380985.1 Armatimonadota bacterium
CGACGACGAGTTGGTCGCGCTAATCGCGGTTCCGTTCAGAGCGAACAGGGTACTCGATCCTTCGCTACCGGCGATGGAGGAGCGGTACAGCACCCCCGGCGTCCAACCGGTCTGTTGCCCGCCATTGCCGTTGATAGCGGGTCGGCGTCCGGCGTTGCGACCGTTGCCGTTCGAGTCGGTGGTGATCGGAATCCGCACGTAGGCGATTTTCAGTTCGCTGTTCAGCGTGTTGGCGAGTGCCGGGTCTTGCGGCGACGTAGCATCCGCCGGGTTGTACGGGTAGCCCCGTGCGATGTCCACGGTCGCGGCGACGAAAATACGTTGCGGGCCCGTTCCATCGGCGGTTCGCGGCGTATTCGCGCCGGTCGGCTCGAAGGTGATATTCACGCCACGCGGATATTCCTGCCGCGAACCGTCCGCGGGCGTGTCGCCCTCGTCCAAAACGCCGTTGGTATTGGTGTCGGCGGACGCGAGACTGGTAGGTCCGATGTCGTAGACAATCGCGTACACCGATTCGCCATACTCGTAGACCGGGTTGATGCCGTTCGCTTGCAGACTTTGCGACAGCGTGGGACGTGCGCCGGAAAGTTGCAACGCTTCAAACGTTGTTTGGTCAACGATTATCACCTTCGCGTTGCCGAATTGCCCCGGTCGGTTGTCGGTGTTCTGGTTCGGTTGACCGCCCGCGAAGCCGGAACTCAGCCCGCCTCCGAAAGCGGGGTCGGTAAAGCGGTTCGGCGTGTAGCCGTAGAAAACGCCGTCCGCGCCGCCGAGGAACAGCCACGCCACGTTCGTGCCGGGCGGGTTGATGTCGGCTTCGGGTCGAATGTTCGGGTCAGCCGGGTCTTGTGCGCCGGGGAACAGTTTGAACGGGTCGGTGCGATACGGCGATGTCGCGCCGGTCGAGTTATCTCGCGGCACATCGGGCGTTCCGTCAAGTACAGGCAGGTATGCCGCACCGAGGTTGTTTAGTTGTCCAACAACAGTGTTAGTGAACGCGGTGTTTTGCGCAAAGCGGGCGCGGCGGTTCGCCAATGCCAACTGTTCGCCGATTCCGGTGTATGCCGGAAGGCGAAGCAGACCGTCGTCGTTCGTGTTGTCGCCGGTAGTGTTCGCGGCAAAGCCTTTGTCGTAGAACAGGCCGCGCAGGTCGAGCGGCAAACCGGTGCGCCCGGTGTGCGCGTCGGCTTTGTTTTCCGGGTATCCATCGCCCGCCGTGCCGGAGCCGTTGCTCGACACGTTACCAGCATATAAGGAGCGCGGTTCAAAGCGCGGACGCGGTTCACCAAACGGCGACGCCGTGAGTGTGCCGACGTTGCGCGGTTCGTTCCACGGGTAACGCCCGTAGTCGGTCGCCGACAAATCCGTGACCAGTTTTTGCACGCTGTTGCGGAAGCCGGGATCCATCGCGCCATAGTAGGCGTTGGTGATCATCGTCACCTGCGTCCCCGCGCCGCCGGGGCCCCGCAAGGAGAGCAGGAGCGGGCGAATCGGGTTGGCGCGAACGGGGTCGTTGGCGAGTGCCCAGCCGAGGAACGCATCATCGTTCGTGCCTTGCGCCACGGTCGCGTCGTTGCCGTCGTCCGAGTCCAAGCCCTCGGTTTCGGTGGAAATCAGCGTGAACGAGCCGTCGGTCGTCGTCACCGCCAGCACCGGGTACTGGTACGAGCGGTTGAGTTCCGGTTGGAACGCGGTCGGTAGCCCGAACAGGAGCGGGTCAACGCTCACGCTCGAACCACGAGTCGTCGCCGTCGGGTCGTCCATATCCTGATTCGTGAAGCGTCCGAGCAGGTCGAACGAAGCGACGTTGGCGAACGGATACAGCGTGAAGTCCCACGGGGGCGTAGCGGTTTTCGGCGCACCTGCGGCGTTGGCGGCAACGTTCGTCGCGTCCCAGAAGAACGGGCGAATCGCGGTTATCGGCACGATGGGCGTCGTGGTCGCGCCCACCAACCCAAAGGTGTACGGCGTACCGAACGGTTGCGCGTTCGGCGCGTCGTTGGTCGGCAGGAACGGAACCGTGGGCGCGTTGCCGAGAATCGGGTTCGTCGCGTAAGGGTGATTGCGGTTTTGCGTCGGGCCGCCGCTGAGCGTAATCGCGGAAACATCGTCGGCGTTCAAGGCGGAAATCGTTCGCACGAGCGGCGGGCGATTGTTCAAAGTGCCGAAGCCACCGGCAACGGGAATCGCCTCAAGAATCGGGTTCGGCGGGTTCAGCCGTCGTCCCACGGGTTCGTTCGCGGGCAGGTTACGGGTGTCGGTATAGGCATTCACTCCGGTTGACGGGAGCGGCGTGAACGGTCGCGTATCGGCGATAGAGCCGCGCCAGCGCAGGAAAAGCCCGGTAATCGGGTCAATATCAAGCGCGAACACACGCCCCGACACGCCGCCGACAAACACCGAGGGAGACACGCGCTTTTCGGGATAACCGATCAGTTCGCGGTTGGTCGGGTCATCGGCGAGACCAATGGCGGGCGTGGTCGGGATAATCAATTGGTTCGGGCTGTTTCGCCGCTGAATATCTTCGGGCGTACCGGCGGCGGGGTAGCGGGCGTAGACCGGGCGGAAACTCCATGCCGGGGTCGCGTCGCTAAACACATAGTCGCTCGGCGCGTACATATCTTCGGGCTGACCGAACGCAACCGCGGTTCCGTCAATCGCGGTGTTATCGCGCAGAACCGGCTTGACCGAAAAGTCGCGGCGATCGCCGACCTGATCGAGCAGGTAGACCCGCCCGGTGACGGGGGCGTCGGAGCCGTTCAAATCGTTCGCCACCAGCACCACGTAGGAACGCAGTTCGGTATCGCCAGCCGCGTTGATAACATACGGGAAGTCCATCAGCACCGGAGCCGAGTTAATCGGAGCGAGGCGGGCTTGTCGCTCGACCAGCGCACCACCACCGAGGGCAAGGCTAACGTCGGGGGGGTCAATCGGCGCGATTTCGCTGTTGTCGGTTCCGGTGATGTCGCGGTAGCGCGACGGGAAAACCCAGCGCGGGCGCACATCGCCTTCGGTTCCGTCGGCGCGGGCGAAATCGTTGGTGTTGTTGCCGTTGTGGAAGCGGAAGTTATCGTTCAACTGCTCGGCGGACGCGGCGGTTCCGTTGTACTGTAATTGGTTGTTATGGTTGCCTTTGGTAACGGGGCCTGCCCAGTCAATGCAGTAAACGCGCCCGTCGTTCGACGACACGTACACGCCCTTCTGGTTCGGCGGGGTCAAACCCGAACGTTCGGGTTGCACGGCAACCGACACGGCGGGGGCGGCGGTAATCGCGCCCTGCGTTTCAAACCACCAGCGCAAATCACGGATCCCGGTTTGCGGGTCATCGTGACCGTCCTTGCGGAACGGCGCGGCTCCATCCAGTATGAAGATGCCCGAACCAACCGGGAACTCGACCAGCGTGGACGCATTCACAACCGGGTTAAGGGCGTAAACAATGCCGTTCGAGTTGCCGATAAACAGGCGCGGTTCCTCGTTAAAGCGGTCGGGCGAAACGGTGTCGGCGGTCGGCGAAGAATCGCTGTTGGCGTAGGCGAGTACGGGTGTGGAGCGTCCCCACGAGCCGGTTGCCGGAACGCTTCGTTTCAGGCGCAGGTTGTATTCTTCCAGCGGTTCGTCGTTTTCGCGCACCGGGGCGGTCTCGCTAAACGACCACATGACGTTCGTGGAACCGGCGTGATACGTGCCGAAAGTCGGTTGGTTTCCCTGCGCGTCGAGTGCGCCGGGCGCGGTATAGTACCGGTTGTCGTTGTTGCCGTAAGCGTCAAGGGCGTACAAAACGCCGTTGTTCGCTGCGACAACGGCGATACCGGTTTCGGTAGCGGTTCTGTTGGCGTCCGTATTGGCGTAACGACCTTGCGGCGCGGGAACCGTGCCTCTAATCGGGGACGGGTTTCCGGCGGTCGCGGTGTACGGACTCCACGCGGCGTCGTAGGTCGGGATTTGCACACCCGTGGCGCGGGTTTTGATGCGCGGCACAATCGTGATACCCGCTTCGAGTGCGCCGGAGCCGTTGCTTCCCTGCCCGACAATATACACTTCGTCGTCGGAAATATAGCCGTCGGCGTTTTTGTCATACGCGCCGATACCGGGAATCGTCGGCACGGAGGAGGTCACGCCGCTCACGGTGACGGTGGTGGTTGGGTTGCGCGAACCCGCTCCCGGCACGGTGTTGCCGTATTGATCGCGGAACTGTCCGGCGGTGAGTACGCCTCCCGTGCCGCGATAAAAGTTCGGCAGGTGGGTGCGGTCGGGGAACCGCCAGATCGTCGCGCCGGTTGTCCAGTCCACCGAATAGACACAGCCGACCGCAAGCGAACGCAAGCCGGTCGAGTCGTTCGGGTCGGGGACAAACTCGGTACGCGGCACGAGTACCTGCATATGCGAGAACATTGGGCGCGGGCTTCCCACCGGGTTGGCGGCGGAAACGTCGGAATCGCCGGTCAGCACTTCGTAACGTTGCTGGTTGGTTCGCAGTGCCGGAATTACACCGGTTTCAAAGCCGGGGATGGTCAAATCGGTCTGGTCATCAATCAGCGAACGCGGGCCTTGGAACAGCGTAGACGGGTTCCAAGCCTCGAACGGCGCGAAGAACGCAAGCGTGTTGTCGGTGTACACGGTGTCTACCAGCCCGGCTTCAGGGTTCGCGGCGTAATCGAGTTGGCGCGGGTTGTTGATGAACTGAATCGAATCGTTCAAAAGTGATGGGCTGGTTACCGGTGCGACTAAATACGGCGTGGTCGCCGGAAGCGATGTCCAAGCCGGTTGGAACAGTTGGTTCGCATACGGTGCGCCGAGCGTGGCGAGCTGAGCGCGGTCAACTTTGCGCCCGCCGTGAATCGGGGTCACGGTGGTGGGGGCTTTGATTTCGCCGTACTCGGACGCCGGGACAAACTGAATCTGGTCGGCG
>JACMIU010000248.1 GCA_014380985.1 Armatimonadota bacterium
AGCGAATTGCCGCCGCGAGGAATGATAAGTCGCCCCGGCGGTGAGCGTGGCTATCCACAATCCCGTGCATCGGAAAACGCGCCAACCAAGAAGGAAGATTAATCGGGAGAATCGGCTACCGCTTTTGGCTTGCGGAACATTTCGCGGATACTCCACAGTTCCGGCACACGAAGCGCGTAGCAAAGCACGGCGTACAGCGCACACGCCGCGCCACCGATAACGACCAGCGCGATTGCCGCGCCGGGTTTGCCGGACGGCAGGAACGGTTGAGCGGCGTTGTTCGTCAGCCACGCGGCAAGCCCCGCAACCAGCGACGCCCCGGTGATTTTCGCCGTGCTGACGCCGATGCCACGCAAATCCAAGCCGCCTTCGGTTTGACGGTGAAGCGTCACGAACAGCAATGCCATCGCCACGATGCCGCAGAACGAGGTGGCAAGCGCAAGTCCGAGGTAGCCGTTTGGCACGTTTTTCGTATAAGAATACGCGAGTACGCAAAACACCAGCACCATCGGCGTGGTGATGATTACCGGAGTGCGCGTGTCCTTGCGGGCGTGAAACCCCCGCGACAAAATCGCCGACGCCGACCACGCGAACGTCGCCACACCGTAGCCGACCAGTGCGGTCGCCACCATCGGCACGTCCGATTCTTTGAACTCGCCCCCGACATAGAGTAGGCGCACGACCGGGTAGGCGAGGGCACACAAAATCGCCGATGCCGGAATCGTCAGGAAAAACACGCGCCGCAAACCGTCGCTGACCGCCCCGCGAAAGCCCGCCCAATCGTTTTGCGCCGCCATCGCCGAAATCAGCGGCAAAAGCGCGATAGCGAACGCTTGGGCGAAAATACCAATCGGCAACTGCGTTAGTGTATAGGCGTTAGTAAGTGCGGCGATTCGTCCGTCGTCGGGCAGAAAGCGCGTCGTCAGCCACATATTGAACTGCGACAGCGATTGTCCGAGCAGTGCCGGAAGCATCAGCACCCCCATCATGCGGACGCCGGGATGCGCGAAGTTAAACGCGGGACGCCACGCGATTCCGCCGCGAATCATGTCAACAAGCGGTAGCACCACACTTCCGCAAAACGCACCGACTAACGCGCCCCATGCAACCGCTTGAAGCCCGAACAGTTTGCCGAACGCAAGGCAACCGACAATCTGCCCGACGTTGTACAAAACCGGTCCGACGCCGGGAATCAAGAACCGCTTGCGGGCGTACAACGTCCCCATCAGAAGCGAACCGACCATCAAGCACCACTGCACCGGAAGCAGAATGCGCGTGTACGCCGCCGCTTCCGCCACCCCGACGGGCGAAAACTTCGGGTTCAGAAGCTGTGTGAGTGGTACGACTCCGATTTCCATAGCGACCACCAGTGCGGCAACAGCGATGGCGACAAAGGTGATGATCGAGCCGAACACTTCCCACGCTTCTTTTTCTTTGTCGTCCTGCAAGTAATGCGTGAAGAACGGCACGAATACCGAGCCGAGCGCACCACCGGCGATAAACAGCGCGATCAAATCCGGCACTCCGAACGCCGCCCGAAAAACCGAAACGTCGGCGTCCACCCCGAACACATGGGAAATAGCGATTTCGCGCCCGACACCGGCGATGCGCGACAGTAGCACGAGCGCGACGGTAAGACCCGCCGCCCGCGCCATGCCGGAACTCGCGGACGGTGCGGGAGAAGCAGGGGGCGCGGCTTCGGACGGAACGGACGGGACGGGCGCGGACGGGGTTTGTACAGTCATACGCGGCTATGATATGCCGCTTGTTTTACTTTGTCAAGCAAAGCGGATTGGTTACGGATGGTAAACCGTTGCGGCAACCTATTTCGTCCACGATATTGGATGCGCCTCTTTGCCCAGAATAACCGCGTCCATCGCCACGCGCATTTGCCGGGCGCAGAATTCGGGACGCACCTGCCCCACCCCGGTTCCGAGACCCGGAAACGCCACAGTTTTTACCGCGTCGGCGATTGGTGTGCCGTCGCTGAAGAGGCGGTGCTTGACCAGAATCAGCGCGGCACGGGCGGCAAGGTAGGGGTTCAGCGTGTCGCGCAGAACCATCGGAAGGCGCATCGTCGGTGCGGAGATAACGAACGGGATTTTGGGGTGGTCGGTTTCCACGATTTCTGCCGTGCCGACAACCAATTCGCCGTGGTGCTTCTCCTTGATAGCCCGCTTCAAGCGTGACTCGACGTGCCAGCCGAAATAATGCGAATAGGCGAGGTCAATGCCGCCGTCCATGAAGCCGAACGAATTGGCAGGCGAGACCATGGCGTCGCAGTCAACATCGAAAATCGAGCCACGGTGAACGCGGACAAACGGCAAATCGCCGCAAAACGCTTCCCAAGCGTCCGCGAGCGGCGGTTCCACGGCGCACAAGACGATGTTCAT
>JACMIU010000249.1 GCA_014380985.1 Armatimonadota bacterium
CCGACGTTCTGTTTTCGCTCACCGTGTTCTACGCCGCGAAGAAACTGCTCAATCTGCTTGGCACGGTGGTCAACATCCGCGATCCCGGTCCGAACGAGTACGGCGACGGCGCGGCGCAGTTTCCCTACACCGGCTATCAGGCGTGGGGGGCGTGGCTCACGGTCGGAATCGCCGTGATTATCACCGGTTTGCCCTACTTCCGCGCCTACATTGACCGTGCTTTTTCCGGCGACCCCACCGGCGCGGACGCTGGCGAGATACTCACGGCGCGTCAGGCACTCGCGGGGTTCATCGTGGGATTCGCCGCGCTCTGCGGCATCGTGGTCGCGCTCGGCGCACCGGTATGGCTCCCGGTAATCTTTCTCGGTATCTACGTGCTGATTATGCTCGCGCTGTCGCGTATGGAAGCGGAAACGGCGGTGCTATCGCCGCTACTTGCGTGGGTTTCGCCGCAAGCCATCCTGACCGGCGTCGCCGGAACCGCCGCGTTCTCGCACACGGAACTAACACAAATCGCGTCGCTGTCGTGGTTCAACTTGGACTACCGCGCCGCCGCGATGCCCCAGCAACTACAGGCGATGGTCGCCCTGCGACGCGCCAACGTTCGGCAACTGTCGCCGCTTGCCGGGGTGCTGATGCTTTCCGGGGCGGTCGGAATCGTGTCGTGCGTATTGTTCGACCTACAACTGTACTACACGCTCGGCGCGGAAACCCCGAACATCAACGGCTACCGCGTCACGATGGGCAATGTGCCGTGGTGGAACCTGCAAGGGTGGCTGGCGCAACCGAAGCCGCCCGATGCCGCGACGTTCGGCGGCATGGCGGCAGGTTCCGCCGTGACGATTCTGCTGACATTCCTGCGCTCACGTATCGCCGGGTTCCCGCTGTCGCCCGCCGCGTATGTGCTTTCGACCACGTGGGCGAACGAGGCGTTCTGGTTCGACCTGTTTTTGGCGTGGATTATCAAAAGCCTGACCCTGCGCTACGGCGGAATCGCTCGCTACCGCGCCGCGCTACCGTTCTTTCTCGGACTGATTCTCGGCGATTTCGTGACCGGGGCGGCGTGGAACCTGTTCGGCGCGGTATCGGGCTTGACGTTGTTTCGCACGTTCCCGAACTGACGGCTTCTCCGAACTGACGGCTTCTATGGGGCGAACGCCGAACGTTGAATAATTTGTATTCGTCTTTTCCGTCTCGCGTTTTCCATTCGCAGTGTCGGTGTGTAAGCGGGTAGCACCGCACGAAACCACCGATTAGCAAGGAACAAAACCATGATGACTACGACCACGGCAACGACGAAAGAAGCGCGATACGTTCTCACGAATATCGAGAACAACAACAACAAGTTCTGGAACATCCGGCTTTTCGCCGACGGTTCGTGCGAGACGCACTGGGGGCGCGTCGGCGAGGACGGACAGCGCAAAAACGCGCCCTCGTACAGCGAAGCGCAGTTCGACACGAAATGCCGCGAGAAGGAAGCGAAGGGCTACCGGTTGCAGAAAACGCTGGCGAACACCGGGGGCAGTGGCAAAGCCGCCGAAGGCTCGCGCCTTGCCACCGTCGCCGCCGACCAGATTGTCTGCGATTCGCCGGAAACCACCACGCTCGTTAAGTACCTTGCCCGCGTCAATGTCCACCGAATTTTGGAATCCACCACGCTCGCCTACGACGAAACGCGGGGAACGTTCTCGACGCCGCTCGGCATCGTCACTGCCGACGCGCTGGTGGAAGCCCGCGATCTGCTGACCGCGATTGCCGATTTGGTGGCGGCGGGAGACTTCGCGCCGGGAACGTTCGCCGCGCCGCTCAACGATTATCTGATGCTTGTGCCGCAAAATATCGGTCGCGCCAAGCCCGACCCGCAGGTGTTGTTCCCCGACCTTGAAGCCGTCCGCAAGCAAAACGGAATCTTAGATTCGCTTCAGGCGAGCCTCGATCTGGTGCTGAACGCGCCGGAGAACGCCGGAGAAGCGCGAAAAGCGGTCGTGCCGAAACTGTTTGAAGCGAAACTGACGCTGGTCGAGGACGTTTTCGAGATTGAGCGCATTCGCCGCAAGTACCGCGAAACCCGGCAAACCGGTCACGCTTGCCAGCATCTTGACGTGAAGCGCGTGTTTCGCGTGGATATTCCCGCGATGACGCAAGCCTACAATGAGCGCGGCGCGAAACTCAGCGGCGTTCAGGAACTGTGGCACGGAACCCGCGCCGGAAACCTGCTCTCGATTCTGAAAGGCGGCTTTATGATTCCGCCGAGCAACGCGCCGCACTGCACCGGACGGTTATTCGGCAACGGTGTGTATTTCGCCAACTCGTCCACCAAGTCGCTGAACTATGCTTACGGCTACTGGGGCGGCGGGGCGCGGGACGACAACTGCTTTATGTTCCTCGCCGACGTTGCGATGGGCAAGCATTACGTGCCGACGTATGGCGAGAAACTGCCGAAGGCGGGCTTCGATTCGACGTGGGCGCAAAAGGCGAAATCGGGCGTACAGAACGACGAACTGATCGTGTACCGAACCGAGCAGGTTTGCCCACGCTTCCTGATCGAGTTCGCGCCAACCGGGAAGTAGAGATAAAGCGAATTCGTCGTCTTTCATCGGCGGATTTACCCGCTGGTTGAAACGTGGGCTCGTCAACGAAACCGGCGAATAAAACGCGACGCTTTCCGCTTTGCGCGAATCGCCGGTTTGCGTTACAATGAACCCGCACGGAGGCGACCCACGCGCCGCGCCTACCGAAACCCCGCATGGCTTACCAATCCCTGTACCGCAAATATCGCCCGCAAAACTTCTCCGATGTGGTCGGGCAGGCGCACGTGGTACGCACCCTGCAAAACGCATTAGTGTCCGGTCGTGTCGGGCATGGCTACCTGTTCACCGGGACGCGGGGAACGGCGAAAACCACGGTTGCCCGCCTTCTCGCAAAATCGCTCAACTGCGAATCGCAAAATAGCCCGGTCGCCGAGCCGTGCAATGTCTGTGACGCTTGCCTTAGCATCACCGCCGGTTCCGCCGTAGATGTTATCGAGATGGATGCCGCGTCGCACCGGGGCGTTTCCGACATCGAGGAAGTGCGCCGCGCCGTCGGTTTTGGCCCCATGCACCTGCGCTACAAGGTGTTTATCATTGACGAAGCGCACCAACTGTCGAGCGACGCCAAAGATGCGTTTTTGAAAACGCTCGAAGAGCCGCCCGCGAACGTTGTGTTTATCCTCGCTACCACCGAGCCGCAGGCGATTCCGATTACCATCCGGTCGCGTTGCCAGCAGTTCGACTTCAAGCGCGGTTCTATCGGTGAAATCGCCGGACGACTGCGCTATGTTTTGGAGTGCGAGGGCGTCTCGTATACGCCGGACGCGGTTTCGCTGGTCGCTCGCGGGGCGGAAGGATCGTACCGCGACTCGCTGTCCTTGCTGGAGCAGGTGCTCGCGTTCTCGCCCGCGCAGGTTCAAGCGTCCGACGTGGAATCGGTTTTGGGGTCGCTCGACGGCGAGATGCTCGAAAAGGTGATTCGCGCCGTGTCGGAGCGGAACGCCGCCGAAACGTTCGCGCTTGCCGGTCAGATTTTGGATGCCGGAAAGGAAGCGCGTTCGCTTCTTCGCACCCTGTCGCTTCACTTCCGCGACTTGCTTCTGGTCACGGTCGGCGGAACCGCCGTGTCCGCCGAAATGACGCCCGACGAGGTGCAACGCTTGCAGGGCGAAGCACGGTTGTTCACGCCGGATCAGATGCTGAAAGCGATTGACGTGCTGAACGAGGCGCAGGGCGAATCGCGCTGGAACAATCAGCACCGACTGCTGACGGAACTGACGTTTCTGAAACTGATGAACTTAGGCGCGGCGGGGGACGAACACCGCCCGTATGTCACCGCGCCGATTGTGTTTGCGGAAGGCGGAACCGCCGCGCCGCTTCAATCCGGCGCGGGAATGGTCGCCGTGGCGAAGCCGGTTGCCGCGCCCGCGCCAATCGTTACCTCCCCGGTAGTCACCCTGCCCCCGCAACCGGTGAACCCGCCTATCGCGCCGGAAATGGAAGCGAAGCCGAGCGTGGACGCCGCCTACTTCGCGCCCGACCCCGTTCCTGATGACGAAATTGAACTTCTGGATAATATTGCCGATGAGAGCGACGAGAACGACTTCGCGCCCATCGGCGACGGTGACGCGCCCGACGACAGCGACTACGCGCCCGCCTATGTCGCCAAAGCGGAAACGCTGCCGGAACCGATAACGCCAGTTGAAGAGCCGACTGTCGAACCCGTCACCGAAACCGGCGAAGACTGGAAACTGTTCGACGAAACGCCGCAAGCCGGTCCCGATTTGTTCGAGGCGAGCGCGGAACCCTTTGCCCCCCCGAAAGCCGAGGCGGTAGTCGTGCCGCCCCCGTCGCCGCCCGACCATGCGCTGAGTAGGGAGCCAGATTCGCCCCCTTTTCCGCCGAGAGAGAGACCAGCGAACCTCCCCGCCCTCTCTCCGGTAAACGTGGAGCAAGCCCCAAACCCGCCGACACCGGCGGTCTCGGTCTCTTCGACCTTTGAGCAAGAAGAGGCAAACAGCAACGAACCGTCGATAACGCTGGGGCAGGTCAAAGCCGCATGGGGCAACTTCCTGCGCCAGACCGAACGCTATTCGCGGATGACGTTCATGTATCTCCAGCAAGCCGAACCGACGCAGGTGGCCGGAGGTCGCACCGTGGTGCTGACGATTCACCATCGCCCGTATTACGAAATGCTTTCCGACAAGCCGAAGGCGCAAGCGTTCATTAAAAAGGTGTTCGGCAAGGTTTTGGGGCGCGAAAGTGTCGGCTTGCGTCTCGAACTGCACGATTCGCAAGCGTTGCCGCCGCGAAGGCTTCGCGTCGAGTCCGATAAAATCCGTCGCTACGACCGGATCGCCGCTTTAGACGCGATGGACGCGCCCGCGCCCGACCCGAACGGTACGCCAACGTACCCCGCGCCGCCGACTCCCGTGCCGCAAGCCGGGGCATCGTTCGGCTGGAGCGGGGGCAAATTGGAAGCGGCGATGGTGGCGGTGGCTACCGCGCCCGTGCTACGCGAGGCGTTCGTCCCCGCCGAACCGACCGCGCCCGCCCCCCCTTCCGGGGAAGCGCGAAAGCAGATAGCCCTCGCGGAACCGATGGTGCAGGAGATTCTGCAACATTTCGGCGGCGATATTGTTTGGGATTAATTAAGGTATAATCCGTTCACGACAAACGGCGGGGAATTATTCCCCCATAAGGAAAAGTAAAATTATGGCAAACCCTTTCAAAAGCATGGGCGGCGCAAAGCCCGCCCCGATGCCCGGTGCGGCGAACCCCGGCGGAGCCGGTATGCAACAGATGCTGCAAAGCATTCAGAACAAAATGCTCGCCGACGCCGAAAAGATGAACGAGCGATTGGACGCGGAACGCATCGAAGCGTCATCGGGTGGCGGTATGGTGTCGGCGGTGGTTTCCGGTCACGGCGACCTGATCTCGGTGAAAATCAACCCGGAGTGCGTTGACCCCGAAGATGTCGAAACGCTCGAAGATTTGGTGACAACTGCGATTCGTGCCGCGCTGGAAAAAGCCGACACGCTGAAAACCGAGGAACAGAAAAACCTGATGCCCGCTGGTCTGCCGAATATGCCCGGTCTGTCCGGCTTGCTCGGCGGCTAACAAAAATACCGCGCCTCAAAAATCGTTTGTCCGCTCGCGTGGCATGATTGTTGCTTCCTCTTTTGGTAATTCACTTTCCAAAGAAGGAGCAACAGCTATGCAAGTCGGTGGTACACGCATCATCATTCGTCCCGCGTTGATGATGATTATTGGCGGAGCGTTTGTCGGGATGGGAGGGCTTGCGTTCGCCGCTTGGTACGCGCTGGGTCCGCAACAGTCGTATGGGTTGGCGAACCCGACCCGCTGGGCATTCGGCACAGAACAGGGAGCGAACGCGACCCTAACAATGTTGACGCCGGAAGCACAGAAAAATCTGGTGATTACGCGCAGTGGTTCCGGCAATGTCAATGCGGATACCGGTTTCAAGGTAGATAAGAAAACCGTGGGGGCTACGCCCAGCGGCGTCTATATCCGCAACACCATCACGCTCGACGCGGCGAAAAACAACCGCGACCTGACGTTTTCGTTCCAAGGAAGCGCGGCGAGTCCGCAACCGATCACGTTCACCGTGCGCGACGCGCAGGTGAAAAAAGGCGGCGGACTGCTCTGGAGCCATACGTTCGTGGTGCAGGGCGACTGGGAATCGTACCGCCAAACCGTTCCCAACAGTGCGCTTGGCAACGGCAAAATGCAGTACATGGTGGTTGCCGGACACCTCGGCGCGAAACCGGGCGAGTTGTCCCTACGGCACATCTACCTAAAATAATTCACGAACCGTGAGCGCATGAACCAAACAACCCCGAAACGCCGCTTTCTCCTTCTTGTTCTCGACGGATGCGGCGCAGGCGCACTCCCAGACGCGCACGAGTTTGGCGAGGAACCCGGCACGGCAAGCACCCTGACGCACGTCGCGCAATCCGTGGGCGGGTTGCATCTGCCGAACCTACAGGCACTCGGTTTGGGGAATGTCTGCGATATGCAAGGCGTTTCGCCCAAGTCGGACGCCGCGAGCGCGACCGGACGCCTCGCGGAAATCAGTCGCGGCAAAGACACCGTGACCGGACACTGGGAAATGATGGGCGTTCATACGAGCGTCGCGTTCCCGACCTACCCGAACGGCTTCCCGCCCGAAGTTCTCGCCGCGTTTAACGCGATTACGGGGCGCGGCATCCTCGGCAACGCTCCCGCGTCCGGCACGGAGATTATCCAGCGATTGGGCGCGGAGCATTTGCGAACCGGAAACCCGATTGTCTACACGAGTGCCGACAGCGTTTTTCAAGTCGCCGCGCACGAAGACCCGGCGATATTCGGCTTGGAACGCCTTTACGCGGTGTGCGAGGCAACGCGAAAAATGCTCACGCCCCCGCACAATTTCGGGCGCGTCATCGCCCGCCCGTTTGTCGGTGACAGTGCGGACAACTTCAAGCGCACCGAAAACCGGCGCGATTATCCGCTCGTCCCCCCGCACGATACGGTTCTGGACACGCTGACGCAAGCCGGGAAACACGTTCACGCGGTCGGCAAAATCGGCGAGATTTTCGGCGGGCGTGGCGTGACCACGAGCGACCCGACTACCAACAACCCGGCGCATATCGCGGCGATCCTCCGCGCACTTAAGGGTGGGGGGGGCGACGGGGACGGTGCGAACGCCGATTTCCTGTTCGCCAACTTGGAAGATTTCGATATGCTTTATGGGCATCGTAACGATCCCGTCGGCTTCGCCCGCCTTCTCACCGAGTTCGATGCGGCGGTCGGGCAATTCACCGCGCTACTGCATCCCGGCGATCTGCTCGCCATTACCGCTGACCACGGCAACGACCCGACCACGGCGTCTACCGACCATTCCCGCGAGTACGCGCCGCTTCTCCTTTGGGGTGACGCCATCACCGCCCCCATGCCGCTCGGCGACCGCAAAAACTTTGGCGACTGGGGCGCGACCGTTTGTGACTACCTCGGTGTTCCACTTCCAGCCCTCGGCACGTCTTTTCTGTGAACCGCCAAGATACTAAAAATATGTTGCAAGGGGGCAATAGGAACCCGTATCCGGCAAGTTATTCCCTACTCAATATCAGCGTCAGAAACTTGTCCTGATTACATGGGCAAATCCAATGTTTGCGCCGTCCCGCTAATAGCAAGAAAAGTCATCAGCAAATCATAATCTACTGAAAAAAATAACTTTGCAAATCATTGACAATAAGTGTTTTTGTGGTAAAATGTTTCCACAATGCGAACCGGCATGACCACGGAAAAGAGCCACCATCGGAAAGTCCTTCAGCAAATTGCCGGGCTGTTCGCGCTCGTGTTCGCCGTGTTCGCCG
>JACMIU010000250.1 GCA_014380985.1 Armatimonadota bacterium
AGGGTTACGGAGTGAACGCCCGCGCTTTTGAACGCTTGCAACACCGTGTCCAAAGGTTCGCCGGTCGCCGCCGACAGCGAGCGCAGTTCGGCGAAATCCACCGCGATTTCGACGCGCCGATTGTTATTTTCGGTACTCCACCGGTGCGACGCCGAGCGCAAACCGGTAGCAACACCGACAAGAATCAGCACCCAGAGCAGGGGGCGCACCATGTTGGCGAAGCGGGAGAAAGGAGAGGGGGAAGCCATAAGAATCAAAGACAATACGCGCTAATCGCGGCGGCGATTAACGCGCATTGTATCGTGTCTGCAGGGCAATGGAAACCTAATCGCGGAGCATCGCGGCGATTTTATCCGCGTAATAGGCGGCGCGGGAGTCCGCCTTTTCCTGCGTCGCGCCCTCGGCGTACACGTGAAAAACCGGGTCGGCGGCGTCCGGCAGAATCAACGCCCAGTCTTTCTCGCCCTCGGTAATCTTGATACCGTCCACCAAATCGGTGCGCTTTTCGGTATCGGCGAGCGATTCCTCGGTCAGTTGGCGCATCACGGAGCCTTTGGTATCCCATGGGCAACGCACGGTTTGCGCCGCCAGCAGAATCGGCGGCAACTCTTCGGCGAACTCGGACAGGGGACGCTGTAGCCACGACAGCATTTCGAGGGTTTTCACGAACGCGAACAGCCCGTCAAAGCCCGGTTGCAATTCGGGGAACAAAAAGCCGCCGTCCATGTCGCCCGCCATGACGATTTTTTCCGCCGGGTGTGACGCTTGCGTCATCAGGAAACGGGCATCGGTTTTGGTGCGGGCGACCACGCCGTTGGTGCGGCGCATGACTTGCTCAATCACCGACGGCGCGGTCACGGGAACCGCGACTTTCGCGCCGGGGCGTGTTTGCGACACCATAGAACTCAGTGTCGCCAGTAGTTTCGCGCCGGTAAGCGCGACGCCGTTTTCATCCACTAAGGCGATTCGTTCGCCGTCGCTGTGGATAATCACGCCCAAGTCGGCGCGAAGCGTGGTGACGACCTGCGACAGATTGTAGATTAACGCTTCGCGCTCGGAGGCGTTTTTCGGGGCGCGGTTCGTATCCGAGTAGGCGTTAAGCGAAATCACCTCGCAACCCAGACGCCCCAAAATCACCGGTAGCACCGTGGAAATGCGCCCGTAAGCGTAGTCAACGACGACCTTAAACTTGCGCCGCTCGATGTCCTTTTCGCGGATGTGCGCGAAAAACTCCTGAGTATACTGCTCGACCGACCGCGCCGCGTACTCAATCGCGCCGACCTCTTCCATGTCCGCCAAGCCGTAGTCTTCACGGAAATAGATTGTTTCGATTTTGCGTTCGGCGTTTTTGGTGATATAGATGCCGTTCTTGTCAAAAAACTCAATCAGGGCGTTGCGCGGATGGTCGGGGTCAATGCGAATGTTAATCCCGCCCTGCGCGGCGTTCGACCGCACGGCGAAGCGGGCGAGCGGAAGCGGCATCGCTTCGGCGTCAATCACGTTGCAACCGACCGACACCAAGCCCGCTAAAATCCCGCGCTTAAGCATCCGGGACGCCGGGTGTCCGTCCCGCGCCGTCACGACCGTGGCGTCCTTCTTGAGGAACGCGCCGAACGACGCGCCTAATTTCGTAGCGAAATCGGGCGTGAGTTCGCGGTTGGCGATTCCCGAAACGCCCAAGCCCCGGAACAGTGCCGCGTTCGCCTTTGCGCCCCAGATTAGCGAGTTCGTCACCAAGGCGTCGCTTTCGATTACCTTGTCGGGCCACAGTTTCACCATCGTGCGAATCGTCGCGCCCTCACCGATTTGGCAACGGTCGCCAATAACCGCGCCTTCCTGCACCTCGGCGTTGTCTTTAATCGTCGTGTGGTGGCAAATCACACAGGCGTTCAGGGTCGCCTTGCGTCCCACATACACCGAGTCCCACAAAATCGCTTTTTCGATGACGGCGTCGAACTCAACAAGGCAGTTGTCGCCAATCACCGTGTCGGGCCCGATAACCGCCCCGGCTTTAATGCGGCAGTTGTCGCCGATTCGCACCGGCGCGATTAGCCGCGCTTGCGCGTCAACAAGAGTGTTTTCGCCGATAAACACGCCCGGTTCGTTTTCCGTGCCGTCAATCGGGAGCGTGGTATCCCCGGCGAGAAAAGCGTACTGCGACGTGCGGTACTCGTCAAGCGAACCGACATCCGTCCAGTATTCGCCGAGCGTGTAGCCGTACAAGGGGCGACCTTCGGCGAGCATTTGCGGGAAAATATCGCCCGACCAATCGTAGGACTTGCCCTGCTCCATCAGCGAAAGCACCGACGGCTCGATGATATACATTCCGGTATTCACCGTGTCGGAAAACACTTCGCCCCAAGATGGCTTCTCCAAGAAGCGGCGAATGCGCCCGTCCTCCTCGGTCATCAC
>JACMIU010000251.1 GCA_014380985.1 Armatimonadota bacterium
TGCCGTGATTCCACCGGCAAACCGCTTCTACACCGAACTTCCCGTTACGGAAATGGAACCGCTCCCCGTGGCGCAACGGTCAAAGCGCGTTCTGCCGCGGACGAAGGTTACCGCTCGGTAGCTGAACGAGAGAAGCCATGACAAGCCTCATAATTGACGAAACGATGACCGAGGAACAAGCCCGCGAAGCCCTGCGCGTTCTGCTGTCGGAGATAGCCGCGTACGACAGTCGGTTTCACCCTTACGCCGCCGCGTTGGTACGAGACTACGCCGCCCGTCAAGCGCAAACAAAACGGGAAACCCGCGAAACCCTTGCGCGTTTGAACGCCCTCTTGAGTTTTTTGGAGGCAAAACGTATCGCAAGCGGCACGGACTTCGACCGCGAACAGGCGCGACAAGATCGAAACACCGTGCTTCGCAAAGCCGAGGAAATGATGCTCAAAGCCAAGCGTCGTTTCGCAGACGCTTAAGCGGCGACGCGCCTTTAGCGTAGCCACGGTTCGCCGCGATATAGTAATGTATCGCGGCTATGCGGGGGCTTCCTTCTACAATGGCAGGGGAAACCCTACCGTCTCCAAAATCAGCCTCCGCCGTTCCCGCGATACCGGCTACGGCTATGCGAATGCTTCCTTCTATTCCCCGAAAGGGGTTCGACTGGTTAGCAGTGTTCGCGGTTTCCGTCGCCAACCGGGAAACCGGTTCCGGCTATGTGAGGGCTTCCTTCTACATTTTTAGGGAAAACAACAGCCTTCGCGCTTTCCGGTACGTCTGCGGCTCTGGGGGTGCTTCCTTCTACACTGCCTAACGGCAGTTGACTCAGGATCAACCAAACAGTGTCCCCGCTTTCCGCAGGCGAAAAGTTTGAGGAGATACTACGATGAGCCAATTGAGCAACAAAATCTATTTGCGGCGTCGGTACAAAGTTGCCCTGCCGCCTACGGAGAACACGGGCGAACCGCTTCCGGTCGCCACCGTCGCGGCGATGCTGAAGAACCTCGAAGCACTCGGCTACGGCATGAGCGAAACGCTTATCGCCGCGTGCCGTGCGCTGTCATTAGACCAACTGACCGTTTTGTACGCCGAAATCGTTGGCGAACTGCGAAGCGGCAAGGGGGCGGACAAGGCGTTCAATCCGATGTACCCGAACTTTCCGAAGCAAGTCATGGAAATGTCGCGGGCGCAATTGTACATCAACGCCATGGTGCATTACTGGTCGGCGGGCAAATTGTTCCCGGTGTCGGAGCGCAAAGAGCGTTTCCCGCTTCTGGACAACACCGACCTGCGCGAGATTGACCTCGGTTCGCAAGCCGACTTCGAGACCCTTTTCGCGCAGCTCGTCGGTGCGAACAGTTCGCTGTCGGATACCGACAAGGAAGATATTCGCTGGTTCGTGGAGGCGTATGGCGACGGCATCGGCGCGTTGCTCCCCGAAACCGTGCCGCAAAAGGAAACCGTGTCGGTTCTTGCGACGTGGCTTCTCGCCTACACGTCCGAACCCGCGCCGTTCCTCGCTCACTACGTCAAGACCGCAACCGATATGTTGCGCCTTGCCGTCAGCCTGTCGGCGGGCGATGTGTCGCTTGCCGCCGCCACGAAGTTCAAGGCGTTCCCGCGCCCCGAACGCCGCCTTTTGCTGACACTCCTTGAAGCCGTGCCAAACCCGACGGAGGACATGATCCGGTTCAAGCCGCGCTGGATTCGCCTCGGCGAGAAACTGCACCCTGGCGAGTTTGGCAAGCGGTTCCCTAAATCAGTCAAGGCGTTCGCGGTGCTTCGCAATAGTGAACCGTTCGAGACGTTTAACGGCGCGGTGGAAACCGCGCTTGCGGGGCGCGATATTGCGGGCGCACTGGCGAAACTCTCGACCCGCGCCGGAGAGTTGGCGCGGCGTCTCGACCATCTGTTGCGCCTCGGCGAATCTACGCAGACCAGTGTTATCGCGGCGTTCGCGGCAGTAGCCCCCGACGTTTCGACGCCGGTACTGCTTCAGGTGCGGCATCATTTCGCCACGCGCCCGAACGCGCCCGCTTTGCGCGTGTTCTTCCCGAAAGGGATTGTGGCAAAGGCGCACGGCGAACCGTATAACCTGCCCGCGCTTCCGGCGGACGTTTGCAACGCCGTGGTATCGGTCTGCGAGGCGGTTTTGGTGAACCGTTTTGCCAGCCTATCGCCGCTTGGCAAGGTGTACGTAGACCCGCTTTTAGCCGATTACATGGTTCCGTTCGCGCTCCGTTCGGCGAGCAAATCGCTCCGAACCGTGGTGCGCGGTTCGCGTCTTCCCTTGCCGGAAGGCGACGTGTTACGCTTTTTCCTTTGGTGGAAAAACGGCAACAACGGCGCGGACATCACCGATATTGACCTGTCGGCGGTGCTTCTGAACGAGGCGTTTGAGCAGGTAGATGTGCTGTCGTACTATAACCTGTCGAACTACGGCGGTTGTCACAGCGGCGACATCACCGACGCGCCGTATGGGGCGAGCGAGTTTATCGACATCACGCTCTCGAAGGTGCGCGAGGCAGGCGTTCGCTACGTCGTGATGAGTGTCAACAGTTATTCACAGCAACCATTTGTGGAACTGCCGGAATGCTTTGCCGGTTGGATGGTACGGCAAGCACCCGAATCGGGCGAAATCTACGAGCCGAAAACCGTGTCCGACAAGTTAGACCTGACCGCCGACACGAAAATCGCGGTTCCGGTGGTCTTTGACATCGTGGAACGGCGGGCGGTCTGGTGTGACATGGCACTGCGTTCGCATCCGCGCTTTCAAAACAACGTCGCGGGCAATATCGGCGGGGTTCGTGCCACGGTGCAATCGCTGGTGCAAATCAGTAAACCGAACCTGTACGACCTGCTGCTTTTGCACGCGGCGGCGCGGGGCGAACTGGTCAACACGCCGGACGACGCGGACATGGTGTTTTCTGTGGCGACCGAAACGCCGTTTCGCTTAGAGGAAATCGCCTCGCAATACATGGCGTAAAAATCGTTCGGTGGGCGCAGAACAATGCGCCCATCGTTCGCGTTTGGTATCATGGGTTCGGCTACCGCTTCTCCCATGACCACGACCAATACCGTATCGCCTGACCTGCCCGATCTGCCCCGGACGCCGGTTCTCCAGTTGCCGGAGTTTCGCCGGTTCCTGATGTCTATCGGTGCGTCCACACTCGCCGGTTCCGCACTCGCCGTGGTTCTCGGCTACCAGATTTACTCTGTCACTGGCTCGCCGCTCGCGCTCGGCTACCTCGGCTTGGTGGAAGCGATTCCCGCCCTCTCGCTCGCGCTGTTCGGCGGACACGTCGCCGACCGGGCCGACCGTCGCCAAATCCTTCTCGTCACGCAAAGCGTTTCGATTTTCTGCGCCCTGCTGTTCGCGTACCTGTCGAGCGGCGCGAACCCGCCCGTGGTGAACGCGCTCTACGGCGTCGTGTTTATTCTCGGAATCGCCCGTGGCTTCGGCGGACCCGCGTTTAGCGCGTTCGAGGGCCAGATAGTTCCCCGCGCTCAACTGATTGACGCTTCCGGCTATCTGTCGGCGACATGGCAAACGTTCTCTATTTTAGGTCCCGCGCTCGGCGGCTTGTGCTACGATCAGTTCGGTGCGAAAGTCACGTACTTCGTTATTGCTGGGTTGTGGGCGACGGCACTTTTCCTGCTGACGACGATTTCGCCGAAGCCGGTTGTACCGGAACCGGGCGAAGCCGAAGGCAAGCCCACCGAAAGCATCTGGCAAAGCATCGCGGTCGGACTGCGTTTCGTGTTCTCAACACCCGCGCTGGTCGGCTCGATGGCACTGGACTTGTTCGCGGTGCTGTTCGGTGGCGCGATTGCGCTTTTGCCGGTATTTGCGAAAGACATCCTGCACGTCGGCGCGGGGGGACTGGGGCTACTGAACGCCGCGCCAAGTATCGGAGCGTTATCGGCGACACTGATAGCGACACGCTATCCGCCGCTCAAGCACGCCGGGCGCAATCTGCTGATCGCGGTCGCCGCGTTCGGCGTTTCGATTATCGTGTTCGCGCTATCGAAAAACCTGTACCTGACGCTTCTCGCGCTGTTCTTCTCCGGCATCACCGACGGTATCAGCATGGTGATTCGGCGGGCGATTCTGCGCCTGTTGTCGCCGAACGCGATGCGCGGACGTATTTCGGCGGTTTCGATGATTTTTATCGGCTCAAGCAACGAAATTGGGGCGTTTGAAAGCGGAATCGCCGCGAACGCCTTGGGAACGGTGCGCTCGGTGTGGGTCGGCGGAATCGTCACCCTGCTTATCGTAGCGGGAACGGCGACGTTCGCGCCGCAATTACGGAACCTGCGTTTCGATACTGGCACGAAGCCGGACGAGAAATAAGCGATTACTTCGCGGAGACCGAACCGCCTGTAGCGACTTTGGTCAGGGCATTCGCCGCTAATTGCCGCCGCCTTGCCCGTTGAATCTGAAGCGGGCGCAGGTCGGTGCAAATCACTTGCGGGTTCAGTTCCAAATTGTTCGCGGCGTTCACCACCTCCGGCACGTAGTCGAACTCCAGCCAGTCGGCGTAGCGTTCGTCGGTATCGTTCGCGCCGAGCGTCGCCAACAGATTCTTGCCCGCCGCCCGGTTCGACGCCGGGTAGACGAAGCACCGCGCCCCGGTAGAGATAGTCCACTCAATCACCGTGCGGTTGGAACCAGGTGCACCCTTCGCGTTCTTCCAGTCGCCCGCGAGTTTCTCAAACGCTTCCCGGTCAAAAGCGGGCAGGTTTTGCAGTCGTTTTTCGCTCATAGTTTTTATTGAACCGCCAAGACGCCAAGAACGCAGAGACCGGAAAAGATTTCTTTCATCTCCCCGAATCTTGGCGTTCTTGGCGTCTTAGCGGTTAGTCCTTTATCCGGTGACGATTTGCAGTGGGTTCTCGATCACGCGCTTCAGCGATTGCAAAAACACCGCCCCGCCCACGCCGTCCA
>JACMIU010000252.1 GCA_014380985.1 Armatimonadota bacterium
GACGCGGGGCTTATCCGGCGCATTGAACCCGCGAACGCCCCCGCCCTCTACGAGGCAAGGGTCGGCGACAACCATCATCATCTGGTCTGCACGAACTGCGGACGAATCGAGGATGTAGACTGCGTTGTCGGGCATCGCCCCTGCTTGGAGCCGGTGACGACGCACGGGTTTATCCTCGCCGAAGCCGAAGTCCTTTTTTGGGGCGTCTGCCCCGCCTGTCAAAACCCAACCCAAAAGCCCTAACACGGCAAACAACAAAGGAAAACGATAACCATGGAACAAACACCCCCGGACGCCACGCCCCATAATTTAAGCGGCGAAGGCAGTAGCAACAAAGGCGATATTAACCTGAACCTTGAGGGTCACGCGACCCGCGTCGGCGAGATGAACGACGACAGCCACGCGAACGATGTCAGCCATGTCGAGATTGACAGTTCCCTTGCCTCGGTCGGCAAATGCCCGTTTATGGGCGGTGAACTCAAGCAAGCGGCGGGCGGCGGAACCCGCAACCGCGATTGGTGGCCGAATCAGTTAAACGTAAACATTTTGCGGCAACACTCCTCGCTTTCCAATCCGCTCGGCGAAGATTTTGACTACGCGGCGGAGTTTGCCGCGCTTGACCTTCCGACCGTGAAGGCGGACATCAACGCGCTAATGACCGAGTCGCAGGAATGGTGGCCCGCCGACTACGGTAATTACGGACCGTTCTTCATCCGTATGGCGTGGCACTCCGCGGGTACGTACCGCATTCAGGACGGGCGCGGCGGCGCGGGCGCGGGAACCCAGCGGTTCGCCCCGCTCAACAGTTGGCCCGACAACGCCAACCTTGACAAAGCACGTCTGCTCCTATGGCCTGTGAAGAAGAAGTACGGCAACGCCCTATCGTGGGCGGACTTGATGGTTCTTGCCGGTAACTGCGCCATCGAATCCATGGGCGGGCCCGTGTTCGGGTTCGGCGGCGGTCGGGCGGATGTTTGGGAAGCGCAGGAAGATATTTACTGGGGCGCGGAAACCGCGTGGCTCGGCGACAAACGCTATAGCGGCGACCGCGAACTCGAAAACCCGCTTGCGGCGGTGCAGATGGGCCTCATTTACGTCAACCCGGAGGGACCTGACGGCTACCCCGACCCGGCGGCGTCCGCCCGCGATATTCGGGAAACGTTCGGGCGGATGGCGATGAACGACGAGGAAACCGTGGCACTGATTGCGGGCGGTCACACGTTCGGCAAAACGCACGGCGCGGCGGAACCGGGAACGTATGTCGGGCGCGAACCGGCGGGAGCCGGAATCGAGGAGCAAAGCATGGGCTGGCGCAATGCGTTCGGCACGGGCAAAGGCGCGGATACGATTACCTCCGGCTTGGAAGGTGCGTGGACGACCACGCCGACCAAATGGGGAAACAATTATTTCGAGAACCTGTTTGGCTTTGAGTGGGAACTGACCAAAAGCCCCGGCGGCGCGTTCCAGTGGAAGCCGGAAAACAACGGCGGCGCGGGAACCATCCCCGACGCGCACGATCCCGAAAAGACCCACGCGCCGTTTATGCTGACCACCGACATCGCACTTCGCGTTGACCCGGCGTATGAGAAAATCTCACGCCGATTCTTAGAAAACCCGGATCAGTTCGCCGATGCGTTCGCCCGCGCTTGGTTCAAACTCACGCACCGCGACATGGGTCCCCGCGCCCGCTATCTTGGCTCCGATGTTCCGGCAGAAGTGCTAATCTGGCAAGACCCGGTTCCCGCCGTCACGCACCCGTTAGTGGACAGCGCGGATATTGCCGCGCTGAAGGCAAGCATTCTCGCGTCGGGCTTGTCGGTGCCCGAACTGGTTTCGACCGCTTGGGCGTCGGCGTCCACGTTCCGCAATTCGGACAAGCGCGGTGGCGCGAACGGCGCACGGATTCGCCTGTCCCCGCAAAAGGACTGGGAAATCAACGACCCGGCGCAACTGGCAAAGGTACTGGACACGCTAACCGGCGTTCAAACCGCGTTTAACGGTGCGGCGGCAAACGGCAAACAGGTTTCGATGGCGGACTTAATCGTTCTCGGCGGTTGCGCCGGGGTCGAGCAAGCGGCACGAAACGCCGGAGTGGAAATCACCGTGCCGTTCACGCCGGGGCGAACCGATGCCACGCAGGAGCAAACCGATGTCGAATCCTTTGACGTACTGGAACCGCTTGCCGATGGCTTCCGCAACGCCAGCCGCTCGATTGCGCCGGAAGATCGGCTGATTGACCGGGCGCACCTGCTGACGCTGACCGCCCCGGAAATGACCGTGCTACTCGGCGGTCTGCGCGTTTTGGGCGCGAACGCCGACGCTTCGCCGCACGGCGTTTTCACCGACCGACCGGGAACGCTCACGAACGATTTCTTCGTGAACCTGCTCGATTTCGGCACGACATGGAAAGCGACCGACGATATGCAGGAGGTGTTTGAGGGACGCGACCGCGTGACCGGTGAACTAAAGTGGACGGGAACCCGCGTTGACCTGATTTTTGGGTCGAACTCGGAACTCCGCGCCCTTGCCGAAGTGTACGGCTTCGAGGGTTCACACGGCAAGTTCGTGCGCGATTTCGTGGCGGCATGGGACAAGGTGATGAACCTTGACCGCTTCGATCTTGCTTAGTTAGCGGCGCGAAAACCCCGCCGACGTGTTTTTCGGCGGGGTTTTCGTGTTTTTATTTCCCGTGCAAAACCCGCGATAAAAGCAACAGCCCCCGCGCAAGGCGCGGCGTGGGGCGAAACAGCAAGTCCACCGGTAGGGCGACCACACGCCCGGTTTTGGCGGCGCGTATCCGGCTGAGCGGAGCGGGAAGCGGTTCGCCGCGCCGAATCGTTTCCGTCGCGCCCGCGAACGTCGTCACATAGACCTGCGGGTCGGACAGTAGCAAACTTTCCCGCGAAACCATCGGGTACGGGTCAAGCCCCTTCACCACATTGACGCCGCCCGCGATTCGGAGGCAATCGTCCATGAACGAGCCGCTTGCGGCGGCGTAAAGCGGCGAGCGCGACACTTCGAGAAACGCCGAAACCGGCGGCTTCCCCTTCGCGGCACGTTTCGCGGATGCTTCGGCGGCGCGAAGCGCGGCGATAGGCTTGTCCGCGCCCCGCCCCAAACCGGTCAGCGTAGCGAGTTGGCGCAAATGCTTCTCGACATCGGCGTACCGTGCCGACACCTGCGCGAACACCGGCGTCTTGGCGCGTTCGGCGATTCCGACTAAGGCGTCGGCGCGGAGCGTTCCGCTTTCGGCGATGATCAAATCGGGCTTCAAGGCGCGGAGCGTTTCGTAGCGCGGCGCACCGAAATCACCGACCCGTGGCAACTTCGTTGCTTCGGGCGGGTACGTGTCCGCCGCCGTCACGCCGACCACGAACCGCCCCGCGCCGATAGCGAACAGGTTTTCGGTGGCGGCGGGCGACAGCGAAACGATGCGGCGGGCGGGTGCGGCAAGCGTTAACACACGCCCCAAATCATCACGAAGACTAATCGGCATACGGGTATCGTATCACGCGCCCTTCTTTTAGCGGGAACCGGCGCGGCGCGGAATCGGTTGCGGTATCATAGAAAACGCTCCGTGAAGCCGCCTATGCAACCTTTAACGATGACTCCGTCCCCCAAGCAAATCGCCGCCCCCGCCGGTTCCGGTGACTTGCGCGAAATCGCCGCGCTGTTCAAAGCGTTGGGCGACCCGACCCGGCTACGCATCTACCAGTTTTTGCGGGCGCAGGTTGCCCCGATTGCCGTGGACGAATCCGGTGAAGTGCGCCCGGTTTCCGGGCCGACCGTGGGCGAAGTTTGTTGCCATGTCACCGGCAAGGAGCGCGTCTCCTCGACTATCTCGGAGCATTTGAAGGAACTGCGCATCGCCGGTTTGATTGTGATGGAGCGGCGCGGCAAAAACATGATCTGCGCCGTGGACAACGCGCATACGGATATTCTCGCGGCGTTCTTCGCCGAACCGCCCGCACTCGAAGACGACTGTTGCCCCCCCGACGCCCCGTGCTGATTGACAGGCACATTTCGCCATGTTACAATCATTTCGTTATTTAGCGAAATAAAGAAATGACGGGCGATTAAAAATGACTCTGGAAACCTTCAAGGGGCTACTGCAAGCCCATCCCCAAAAGCAGTTTCACCTGACCCTACCGAACCATCAAACCGTTCCTATCTGTTTTCACATCACCGAGGTCGCTCATGTTCAGAAGCGGTTTATTGATTGCGGCGGCAAACCGCATACTGCTGAAACGTGCCAACTGCAAGCATGGGTTTGGCAAGACACCGACCACCGCCTTTTAGCAGGGAAGATGGCGGGGGTGCTGGACTTAGCCAAAACCGTTCTGCCCGCGCACGACCTTGACATCGAAATCGAGTACGAAGACACGGTGATTTCGCAGTACCCGGTGGCGAGTTACACGGTCACGAGTAACGCCGTGGTGCTGAACCTGTCCCACAAGCACACAGATTGTTTAGCGAAAGAATTGTGTTGCCCGCCGCAAAAACCGCCGATGCTTTTGCCGCAGGTAGAGGCGACCGGTTGTTGTGCCGGTTCCGGCTGTTGCTAACGAAAGGTTCCCCATGACTACCCGAATTGCCCTGTTTTCCGATATTCACGCCAACCTGCCCGCGATGGAAGCGGTCGGTGCGCATATCGCCGCCGCCCGATACGACGCCGTGTACTGTCTCGGTGATTTAGGGGGCTATGCCGCACAGCCGAACGAAACGCAGGAATATATCGCGGCGATGGGTTGCCCCGTGATTCTCGGTAACTACGACGAGGGCGTCGGCTTTGGCAAGGACGACTGCGGCTGTTCGTACATCAAGCCGTTCGATATTCGCATGAGCGAAGCGTCGTTTCAATGGACGCTCGCGCACACGACGGACGCGAACAAGGCACACTTGCAGGAGTTTCCCCGCGAAATCCGGCTGGACGTTGGCGGGGTGCGGGTGCTACTGTGCCACGGTTCGCCGCGTTCCACGGTCGAATACCTGTTCGAGAACCGCTCGGACGGCTTTTTGCGGCAGTTTGCGCCGGGCGGCAAGGATGACGCGAGCGCGGATATTATCTGTTTCGGGCATACGCACGTGCCGTTTCACCGCACGGTTGACGGCGTTCATTTCGTCAACACCGGTTCGGTCGGTCGCCCGAAGGACGGCGACGCCCGCGCCGGGTATACCGTGCTAACGATAACCGGAAGCGACACAACCGTCGAAGTCGTGCGCGTTCCCTACCCGATTGAACTCGCTTGCGAACGGTTAATCGCCGCCGGACTGCCCGCGTACTTCGCCGACTACCTGAGTACCGGCGGCACGGTGACACCGCCGGAGGAAGGCTAAGCGATGCGACACCGGTTCGCCGCCGAACTCGTCGGCACGTTCGGAATCGTGTTCGCGCCGGTCGCGCTTTCGGCGTCGGCGCGGTTCGCGGGCGGCGACGGTTCGCTCGCGTCCGCCGCGTGGGTGTCGGGCTTGGCGGTTTCTGCGATGATTGCCGCCTTCGGACCCGTGTCGGCGGCGCATTTCAACCCCGCCGTGACTATCGGCTTCGCGGTCGCGGGGCGGTTCCCGTGGAGGCGCGTCCCCGCGTATATCGCGGCGCAGGTGTTGGGCGCGTGTCTCGCGGCAGGGGCGGTGCGCGTGTGTTTCGGCGTTGTCGGTGCGGGTGTTCACCTGCCCGCCCCCGGAGTATCGCCGTTCCAAGTTATCGCTATCGAAGCCGTGCTGACGTTTCTGCTGATGCTTGTGGTGATGGCGGTGGCGACCGACAAGCGCACCAATCCCACCGTGCCGCCGCTCGTTATCGGGCTACTCGTGGTGGCGAATGTGCTGATTGGCGGCGCGATTACCGGCGGTTCGATGAACCCGGCGCGGTCGCTCGCGCCCGCCCTCTTCGCGGATAGCCTTGCCCCGCTCGCGGCATGGTGGCAATACGCCATGGGAACCATCCTCGGCGCGGTGGTCGCCGCCCGTCTCTACGAAACTGTTCTGCGCCCGGTGTCCGCCCGCGAACACGCGCAAAACGCCCCCGCCGATCTTCTGTGCTAACCCCTCTTGACAAACGAAAAAACGTTTGGTATAACCCATGTAAGCCCTTTCTGTAAGGGCTTACATGGCAAATACATGGCAGTATCCATCTACGAAGTGGCAACGAAAGCCAACGTATCTATCGCTACCGTTTCACGGGTCTTGAGCGGGGGGCGAGGCGCACGAGTCGCACCGGCTACCGAACGGCGTGTGCGCGAAGCGGCACGGCATCTTGATTACCATCCGAGCGGCGTGGCGCAAGGGCTTGCCCGCGGACGCATGAACACCGTGGGGCTAATCATGTATTACGGCAACCCGTCCGTGACCTCCGATCCTTATTTAGGACCCTGTTTGGATGGCATTCTGGAAACCCACAAGCGCGAACACCAGAACACCATGCTTTTTACCGAAGGCGGTTGGGACGATGCGCGAACGCACCTGCCCACCTACTGCAACGGTTACTGCGACGGCTTGC
>JACMIU010000253.1 GCA_014380985.1 Armatimonadota bacterium
GGGGAATGGTGGTAGACGATAGCATAACGCAAGCGGACTAAGCCGAGCGATTCACCCATTCCCGCGTCGCCGCCATTTGTCCGCCCGTCGGACTAAGTCTTGCGCCTTGCCCGTTAAGTGCCTCTACCGCTTCGTCCGCCGAAACGCCGTGCGCCTTCGCGTGGTACGCCGCCAAGATCGCGCCGGTGCGTTCGCGCCCCAACCGGCAATGGACGTAAACGCGGGCGTCGGGGTCGGACAGCGTGGTTTGTAGGAACGCTATGGCTTCGCCAAACTCGGCGTCGCCGGGAATCCCGCCGTCAGGGAGGGCGATATGCTTTCGGGCAATCGCGCTACCCGCCCCGGCAAGCGCGGCAACCGCTTCGCCGCCGACCTTGCCCGAACCGTCGCCCCATTCGTGCGACTGGCGCAGGTCTAAAACGTGCGTGATGCCATCGGCGCGAAGGCGTTCCACGTCCCACGCCGTGAGCGGATTGCGCCCGTGCCACAGGCGCGTGTCCCCGATAGCGCGGTAGTCGAACGCGGGCAAGCCGGGATGCGCGGCATATACCGCGTCGCTCGCGGCACGGAGCGTTTCGGTATCGTGTTCGGCGCGATAGGTGGCAAGCGCGTTCGCCGTGTTTTCGATATTTTCGCGTTCTAATAAGCCAGTCAGCCACCGCGCCGGGATAGCGGGTTCCCCCCAGTACGCGCCCGCCGCTCCGCCCGCGACCGCGCCCACGGTATCGGACTCGCCGCCCATATTCGCCGTGGCGATAAGCGTTTCCTCCAGCGATTCTCCGGTTAGCACGAACACAACCGCCGCTTCGAGGCACTCCACGACGTAGCCCGCGTACCCCGACGGTTGCAGGTCGGCGACGGCGCGTGTCGGGACGCTTTCGAGAAACTCCCAGAACGGAACCGGGTCGCCGCCGCGCAGAAGCGGCGTGTGCGTCACCGGGGACAGCGTTGCGATTCCCGGCGTTTCGTCCGTGCTTGGGAAGGTCGGGGCGAGTTCTCGCGCCCGCGCCACCGCCGCGTTCCATGCCGGAAGGCGTTCCTGCCCGGTGAGCAGGTTTCGCACCCACAAACAGTACACCGCGCAACAGGCTTCGGCGTGCGCGTCCCAGTGCGTCATCGCGGAAATGCGGGCGGATTGTCGAAGCATCCGCGCTTCGTCCGTGTAAGCAAGCGCGACCGGGAGCGTTCGCATCAAGGAACCGTTACCGCCCGCCATGCCCGATTGCGCCGCGAACGACGAACGCGACGCCGAAGCCCAACTGTTGGCGATTCTCCTCGTGCCAAGAACGCCGCTAATCGTGTTGCCCACGTCTTTCGGCTTCGACCGATACCACTCCAAAAAGCCCTCCCCAATCGCCGGAACCGGGTCGCCGCCCCGTGCCGCCACGATTCCCTGCGCGACGCGCAAAGCCATCGCCGTATCGTCCGTCCACTCGCCCGCGTCCCACGTTCCACTGCTGACATAATCGGTGATGTGCCTCCATCGGGCAAAAACGCTCGCGGCGGGAGAAAACTCACCGGGTGCGCCGAGCGCGTCCCCGCTGGCAAGGGTCAGAAACGCGCCGCGAACGCGGGCGGCAATAGAGATAACGGACATAATTCGGATTCCTTTCGCGGACGCTGTTCGCCGCATATGCTATAATTGTATCATAGACACGAAACCGGAAAAATTAATACACTTTGAGCAAGGCGACCGATTTCCGCGATATAGCAAAGACAGGCGGGGAACTTTCCGCAATTTTCGTGCCGTATGTAGTATCCTGCTACCAGTAAAGGAAGAAACAACCATGAACCTTTTTGATGAAACCCCATCTCGCATCGAAGAAGCGATTACGCTTTTGCGTCGCAATTTAGAAGCACTCGAAGCCAACAAAGACGTGTCGCCGGTCGCGCCCGCACTTGGCGGCGTGTATTTGACGTTCAACGATTCGCTGGTGATTGTTACCGAATTGAAGTACGACGGGGCGGGCAAAGCCCTTGTGGTCAAAGGCGGGCATGGCACTCCGGCGCGGGGCGAGGAGGCGGGCGAGTTTTATTTCGTGGACGAGGAAGGCTACTAC
>JACMIU010000254.1 GCA_014380985.1 Armatimonadota bacterium
CGATCGCACTGGCGTCGAGCGGATCGAAGCCGAGCCGGGTGACCATGTCCTTGCGCGCGGTCTCGGGCAGCGCATCGCCCCCCCGGAGCGTACCACGAGCGGCGGCTCCATTCCCCCGCAAGCGAGCGACACCGCACCGGTCTGCGTGTCCATCACCGCCACCGAAATACACACCAAAGCCACGTCGGCGCGGGCGTTCAAACGCTGGGAATCGAGAAGAAACGTGTTCAGTCGGTCAAGGGCTACCGTCGGCTCCCCGTACTCCCGCAAAAGAACGCGCAAAGCATACTTGACCTCGGCGGTGTACTGCGCCGCCTCCAGCCCCTTGCCCACATAATCACCCACTACCAGAGCGACGCGACTGGGCGACAGTGCCACGGTATCGAAAAAGTCGCCGCCGATTTTCGCCTCGTCGGACGCGGGCAGGTACTGTGTGGAAATCTCGACACCGATTAACGATGTCGCCGGGGGATTGAGGAGCAGGGCGCGTTGAAGCAGTTCGGCGATACGCTGCTGTTGCTCCAGCAGAGCATTGCGCTCCTGCTCGGCTTCGATGCGGTTCGTCACATCCGACTGCACCCCGACGAAGTGCGTCACGTCGCCGTTTTCGTTTCGTACCGGCGACACCGAAAGGTCGTTCCAAAACGCCGTGCCGTTCTTGCGATAATTGAGAATCACCACGTTGCATGGCTGTTCTGCGGCGATAGCGCGGCGCAACGTGGCAATCGTCGCGGGGTCGGTATCCGCGCCTTGCAAAAAGCGGCAGTTGAAGCCGTCAATCTCACTCGCCGCGTAGCCGGACACTTTTTCAAACGCTGGGTTATGAAAGACGATGGGATTGTCCGGCTGGTTCGGGTCGGAGACCACGATGCTGGTCACGGCGGCGTGAACCACGCGGTTCAGAAGAAGCAAAGTCTGGTCAAGCGAAGCATCCTGATCGCGTCCCGCCCCATCGCCGCGTTCTCCAACATCCGTCTGACTTGCCAAATTGTTCACGCCCCTTGTACGACAATTGTTATACCCGCCGGGGCAAGTGTTTAAACATTGCCCATCATAGCCACAACCTATCGAAATCATCGGAACAAAAGGTTTGACCCGCGCCAAACGACAGGCTATAATACCACCATGCAACCGTTTACCGAACTCACCGCCATCGCCGCCCCGCTCGACCGCGTCAACGCCGACACCGACCAGATTATCCCTAAGCAGTTCCTGAAACGCATCGAGCGCACCGGCTTCGGCAAGTACCTGTTTTTCGACTGGCGGTACGAAGAAGACGGCACGACCCCGAACCCCGCCTTTGAACTCAACGCGCCCGCCCTGCACGGCGCACAGATATTGGTCGTCGGCAAAAACTTCGGTTGCGGTTCGTCCCGCGAACACGCCCCGTGGGCACTGCTCGACTACGGCTTCCGCGCTATCATCGCCCCGTCCTACGCCGATATTTTCTACAACAACTGCTTCAAAAACGGCATCCTGCCCGTCGTGCTAACCGAGGCGCAAGTCGCCGACCTGCTCGCCCGGCTACAGGCAAACCCCGGCGCAACCCTGACGGTTGACCTGCCCGCGCAAACCGTCACCGGCACAGACGGTTTTTCCGCCACCTTCGACGTAGACCCGTTCCGCAAACACTGCCTCCTGAACGGCTTGGACGACATCGGCTTAACCCTGCAACATGAACCCGACATCACCGCGTTCGAGGCACGGCGCGGGTAAAGCAAAAACGGGGCGTTTCACGTGAAACGCCCCGCGTCATTACGACTGGAATTAAAGACTTCTGACTAAAACCTCCAGCGCGGCGATATACGCCTCGAACGCTTTGCGCCCCGCCGGAGTCGGCGTGTACGTCGTGCGCGGACGTTTGCCAACAAACTCTTTTCGCACCGAAAGATAGCCGTGATTCTCCAGCACCGAAAGATGCGTCGAAAGGTTGCCGTCCGACACATTCAGCGCGGACTTCAAAAAGTTAAAATCCACCTCGCCACTTGCCATCAATGTACTCATCGCGCCGAGGCGCACCTTTTGATGAATCGCGTCGTCAAGCCGCTCCAGACACACTTCGAGCGTGTCGCCGGTTCTGTTTTGTTGTGCCGCTAATGCCATTGGTTTGTTTCTAATCCACTGCGTCTCTCAAACATTCCACTTCGGTCGGGGATGTTCCATCCCCGACTCATCACCAACCGAACTTGCGCCCCATGAACGCCCCGTACCAGATATGCCCGCCGCCGAACGCCGCCGCCATCATCCCCGCCGCCGCCACCTCCGGCAAGAGTAGCGTCACCGCGCCCGCGCCAAGAAACGCCCAGCCAAGAACAGACACCTCGCGCACCGAAAACATTCCCACCGCCAAAATCGCCGCCGCATACGCCAGCATCCAGACCCCATAGATATACTGCATAATCAGGTTCGGGTGCATCAAATAAAACGCCGACAAAATCACGCCCACCGCGACCCCCGGCGACGCCGCCCGCAAAAGGTGCTTGCCGAGCGGCGACAACGGCGTTTTGCCGAGGAACGCCGCTTTGCGCTTCGTCAGAATCACATCGGTCGTGAACGACAACAGCCCGACAAACGCCCACACCGCGATAAAAGCGTACCGGTCATACGGGACCGCGAATGTCGGCGTGACGAAAAACGTCACCGCCGACCCGACAAGAGCGTAAAATCCGACCAACACGCCCGACAACCCCGAAAGCGTGGAGTGCTTCGTGGAACGCTCCATCGTCTGCCGGATCACGCGCAAATGCTCCTGCGCCTCGCCCGGCGACGACACGACCTCGAACACGGGACGCGGCGTTTCGGCAGGGTCGGGTGGGTTCGGCGACGGCGGCGTTTGGCGAAGGAAAGGCGATGTCATACGGCTTCTTTGTTTTCCAAAGTTCTTAGCAATCATTGTACCCCGACCGGGCGCGTTTGGCAAGCCGCCCGAATAATGAACCGCCAAGTCCGGCAAAACGAAGTTTTCGCCGACGCCAAGACGCTAAGGACGCAGAGACCGGAGGAGATTTTTAAG
>JACMIU010000255.1 GCA_014380985.1 Armatimonadota bacterium
GCCCAAGCCTGACTCGTCTCAAGCGAAGCCAGCCGCCGCGCCCACGGATATTCCCATCTCGCTTCTTGGCACAACGTATTCGCTTGCGGAACGCTCTGCGTTCCATCATGTGCCGGGCGTCAGCGTCGCGGTGATAAAAAACTTCAAAACGGCGTGGGTCGGGCATTACGGCGAAGCGTCGGCGGGCAAACCGGTCACGGATGCGACACGCTACATGGCGGGTTCGATGGGGCAACCGCTCGTTGCCGCCGCTGTCTTGAAGGCATCCGAAAGCGACACGGTTTCGCTCGACGCGCCGATGGATTCGCTACTAACATCGTGGAAGGTTCCCGCCAGTCCTCTCATTAACCCTTCGCGCCCGATAACCGTGCGCGATCTGCTCACTCAGCAAAGCGGTTTCACCTACAACAAGTACGACGGCTACGCACCGGGCGAACCGATTCCGAGTACCACCGCGATTTTGAAGGGTGAATCACCGGCGAAAAATCCTGCCACAACGGTGCAGTTCGCACCGGGGTCGCACTACGACATGGCGGCGGAGAATTACACAGTGATAGAGCAGGTCATTACCGACGTGGCGCGGCAACCGTTCGGCGAAACGATGCGCGATTCGCTACTTTCACCGTTGGGCATGAAAAACAGCACCTTTTCGTTGCCTCCCAAAACCGATTGGGCAATGGGACATAGCGAAAGCGGCGAACCGATAGAGGGCGGCGCGTGGGCGTATCCCGAATCGGCGGCGTCCGGGCTTTGGACAACGCCCCGCGATTTCGCGGGCGCGATTGCCGAACTGCTCCGGTGCGGCGCGAACCGGGGCGGAACCTACCTGAAGCCGGAAACCGCCGCTCTCCTCTCGAAACCGTTGCCGCTGAGCGGAACCGAATCGCCGCAAGCCATCGGATTCGGACTAACGAAGCGCGAAGGTGTCACGTATCTGTATCGCGGGGGAAACACCAACGGCTTTTACTGCCACTTGGACGCCGACGCCGAGGCGGGCAACGCCGTGATAGTGTTTACGAACGGCAACCTGTGCTGGCGGTTCGCCAACGAAGTGCGCGACGCCGTGGCACGTTCGGAAGGCTTCCGCGGTTTCTAAGTCGGGGAAGGAAACGTCCCGTCCTGCCACACATCTTTGGTAAAAAGAGGTCACACGGTATAATTGGAAAGGAGAAACGAAGCCATGACAACCACCACGATTGACGAAACCATGACCGAGGAACAAGCCCGCGAAGCCCTGCGCGGCGTCTTTCGGCAGATTGAGGAATCCCGCGCACGCATCCACGCGATGAACGAGCAGATTGCCGAAACGCGCCAGCACAACGAAGCCATGCGGCGAAAAACCCGCGAATCGCTCGACTGGCTCGAAAAGATTTTGGCTCGTCTTTAAGCAGGAAATTCTATGTTCAAAGAACTGTTAGAAGCGACTAATTACGCACTCGGTGTCACCCGCGAGGTCGAATCCTGTACGGTTGAAATTAAGCGACAAGCCGACGAGATAAGCCGTCTGCGCGGCGGGGTAGACGCGCTGACGTTGAAGATGGAACGTATGGCATTCGATTATAGAAAAAATGCGCGATCAGTCACAGAACGAACGCACCGTGCTATTTTTGCAACTCGAAAACGCGATGCTGAAGTTTGAGCGACGCCTCCCGCCCGCGAACAACGAGATAAGCACTGAGTGAGAAAACGGCGCGGGTGTCGGTCTCGACGGCAACAATGCTCTATACCGGGTGAACGCCGTACAAGACGCTATCAAGGTCGGCTTTCGTGAACGGGGCGGGTGCGTCGGGGAGCGTTACGGGTTCGGTAGATTCGATTTGCACGGGGCTATTGTACCACGTCCGAACGCCTTAGTATTCGGGTATGTGGAAATGAAAACGCGCCAAATGCGTGAAAACATTCGGCGCGTACTTCTTTTATGGGGAAACTATTTGCCAGCGTTTCCCTGTACAACATCCTTCTTGATGAGTTGTCGCCATTCTCTTAAACCGGTAAGTTGGTTTCTGCGAGTTGGCTTCTTTGCTTCCAAACTTTTTATAAGTCGGTTCATGTACTCCAATGCCTTTTCATTCTGCCCCAGACGCCGGTAGATGGTTGTGTAGACGACGAGCAGGTTATCGTTATTCGCGGCGAAATCGGGATCAATTTGCTCCGCCCTCTTGCAGTCCGTTAACGCC
>JACMIU010000029.1 GCA_014380985.1 Armatimonadota bacterium
CTTCGCTTGCTACAAGTTTTATTTGCTCTTGTCCCTTTGCCCTTTGGCGCGGGTCGCAACAATACCTACAATCACACAGCGAATTTATCGAATCGCGCCAACATCGAACGGCACGGCAGCACCGCAGGTAACACGATGCAACGTTCGGTTGCCCCGCCGGGAGGGCAAAAAACAAACAAACGAAAAAACAATCAACGGGCGCGAAGCGTTTGTTTTTCCTCTGTGGGCGACGTGTTGTAGGAGCGCGGCTCGGTCGCAGAAAGGAAGTCTTCGAGTTCGTCGTGCGCGTCGGTGATGGCGACGGCTTCACGAGCGACGCTTTGCACGGCTTCGGCGATATTGCCGAGCGTGGCTTCGGTGTGCGCGGTGTGCGTTTGGGCGGTCGCGGTGCGCGGTGACTGTCCCCATGTTGGAAGCGTGAGGCGCAAAACCTCCATCTGCGCCCGCAACTCTTGGCGAAGCGCACGAACACGGCGGGCGACCACTACACCGTTCTCCGACGCACGGGCGGCGTTTTCGAGAGCGGCGGCTTGGCGTTCGAGCGACCCGGCGATAACCGGGTCGGATTCGCGGTTCGAGCGGGCGCGAAGGGTCTGCGCTTCGGCGCGTTGGTCGGCGGCGAGCAAACTGCTACCGGCGTTTTCGATCTGCCCGATAGGCGGCAACCGGCACAACGCTTCGCCAATGGCGCGAACGGCGGCGCGAAGATCGTCCTGCTGGTGTTCCGGCACGGTGTCGTTTCGCAAAACATCGCGCACCAACGACAGGAACGACATTTCGAGCGGGTCGCGGTCGTTTTCGGAGGGCGCGGACTGGTTCAGGAAACGAAGCAGTTTTCCCGCCATTTCGCCGATAATCTGCGGTAAACCGGGAACATTACCGGTCAAAAACGGCGCGAGTTCATCCTCCTGCACAGGTGTATTGTGCAGTTTCTTAAGGTGCATTCGGGGCAACCCGATAAACGAGGCGTAGCCTGCCGCACCACCAAAGCCAAGTGTCAGGGCTTCGGCGGTCAAAAAGCCGGAAATGTTACCCTGTGCAAGCAAATCGCCCCCCAAGCCGAAGGCAAGCCCGGCAACCGATGCGATAACGCACGAACCGATTCCCCAAGCGATACCGTTGGTTTTGTCGGGGGCAAGTGGGAGTGTGGTCGCGGCAACTTCCTCCGAAACCGGCAGGTCTTGAATCCAGCGTTTGCCCAGCGTTCCGAGGCGCGGCGCGTTTGGCTTTGTCCACACCGACGCTACACCGAGGGCGCGATGCCGCGTCAGGAGGATGTGCCATTTCGTGCCTAAGTCTTGCGGTAAAAGTCGCATGGTATTATTGTATCGCCTGTCATGGCTTTATGGCGAGCAGGGCTGCTTTAGCGGCGGCAGTTTTTCCGCCGCAAATATATTGAAACGCGGTGTTCAGTTTTTGTTGCACTGCCGCGTTTTTCCGATGCTTTTTGCGAAGCGCGAACAGTTGTCGCGGCAAAGAAAGGTCGGCGGGGCGATATGCAAAAGATTTGTCCTGCTTGCGCCGGAACTCCTGCACGATTTGCAGGTAGGCGTCTTTCATTGCGTCGCCCGGTTCGATGGACGTGCCTTCGCCCCAATCATTCCATGTGGCGATTTGGATAAACGGCGGGCGGCTTTTCGCGGCGCGGGACAGCGTTTCGCGCAAGGTTTTGCCGTTTGCACTGTCTATTCTGCCATACGATTCTCCGACGCCCGCCTCCTTATAGTAATCGTGGAAGCTGGGGTAGGCGACAGGCATAAACGCCCCCTCCCCTTTCGAGGCGACATAGAACCGGTCGGCGTTCGCGGCTCCCTCGGGGCGCGGGTTCACCCAAGCGAACGCGCCAGTGGCGGGTTCGCGGCGTGTGTCCTGCGAAAAATACGCCACCGGCTTTAGCGGTGGCGCGAGTATCGCCGCCCAATCCTCGGACTTGTAAAAAGCGTACCCGAACACCAGAAACACCGGCTTACCGTGGAGGCGAAGGTACGCCGAATCCGCGAACCAACTGCGTTCGAGGCGCGACAATATTCCCTGCCCATAAGCCGTTGTTTCTTCCTTCGCCACTTTGCCCCCCGCCACTAATTTCGGCACGGTTTGGTCTTCGTAGCACACGGCGAACGATAGCCCCGCCTTTTTCGCCCACGCCAAAAGGGCGGCGGTATTGCGGTGGACGAGGGCGTAATCAAGATAATCGGTGTCGCCGTACCAGTCGGCGATTACGCCGTCAATCCCGGCGATTTTCATCAGCAGAACGTGGTATTCCAGAACGTCCGGGTCGCCGGAATCGTAAACGCCGATGAGCGGCGAATCGTGCGCGGCGATTTTGCGCCGACCGTTCGCGTCCTGCTTGTTCGGGTCGCGCTTGTTCATCGTCCAGTGCCAGCCGTAGCGTTTCGCGTCAAGGTCGGCGTCGAACCACGGCATATAATGCGCGAGTAGTTGCGGGCGTTTGGCGGCGGATTTACCGGTCGGGGTTTGCGCGTTCACCGGCGCGACCAGTAGCGCGGATAGCGCGGCGACGAGAAGCGTTTTCATATTGCCCTATCGGCTCCCGGCGCGGTTGATTAGCGGTTCACGCTCCGACACGGTGGGAAGCGTCACCGGTTCCAGCGTAGTCGCTACCGCGTCCAGTTCGGCGCGGGCGGATTCCACCGACACCGTTTCGGCGGCGAGGCGGCGGGCGGATTCGGCAAAGTGTTGCAGATTCGCCGACGCGCTTGAATCGGTCGCGCCCGTGCCGCTACCGAGAGCGGCGATACTTTCATGCAGGGCGGCGATTTGTGCTTCGATTTCGGCGCGAAGCGCGGCGTTGCGACGGGCGGCAAGGGAGGAACGTTC
>JACMIU010000256.1 GCA_014380985.1 Armatimonadota bacterium
GCTACGTTTGCTACGTGGTCGGCAATCGAAAAGTCAAGGGCGTCGTGTTACCAACAGATGTGGCGGTGCGCGATTTTTTCATAACGAACGGCTACGATTACGTCACGACGCACGAGCGGCAGATTCCGAACAAGCGGATGCCCGCCCGCAACAGCCCGTCGAACGTGACCGGCAAGCAAGATACCACGATGACGCGGGAGTATGTTGTCGTTCTACGGCGACCGTGACGCAGGAGTTCGCGCCGCGCCCGGTGAAACGTTTCCCATGACCCCGAACCTGATTACCCGCATCGAAACCTTTACCGTCGCCCCGCGCTGGCTTTTCCTGCGCATCGAGACCGATTCCGGTGCGGTTGGTTGGGGCGAACCAGTGGTCGAGGGCAAAGCGGCGACCGTGGACGCTTGCGTTCACGAGATGGCGGACTATCTCGTCGGCAAGTCGGCGAACCGGATTGAGGATTTATTTCAGACGATGTACCGGGGCGGCTTCTACCGGGGGGGAGCGGTGTTCATGTCGGCAATCGCGGGGATTGAGCAAGCGTTGTGGGACATCAAGGGCAAAACGCTCGGCGTTCCCGTGTACGAACTTCTGGGCGGAGCGGTGCGCGACAAGGTAAAGGTGTACGCTTGGATTGGCGGCGACGACCCGGCGGAAGTCGCCACCGAAGCATTGGCGCGAAAAGCGGCGGGCTACACGGCTATCAAAATGAACGCGGTCGGTGCGATGGCTTGGGTGGATTCGCACGCCGCGTTAGACGAAGCCGGGGCGCGGGCGTCCGCTGTGCGCGAGGCTTGCGGAAAAGATTTTGGGATAGCGATAGATTTCCACGGGCGCGTTCACAAGCCGATGGTGAAGCAATTGGCGCGGGTGCTGGAGCCGTACCACCCGCTGTTTATCGAGGAGCCGGTTTTGCCCGAAAACAACGAAGCGTTGATAGAACTCGCCCGCTCCACCACGATTCCGATTGCGACCGGCGAACGGCAGTTTTCGCGCTGGGACTACAAAGCGACCCTGCAAAGCGGCGCGGTGGATATTCTGCAACCCGACCTGTCGCACGCGGGCGGTATCTGGGAATGCCGCAAAATCGCCGCGATGGCAGAAGCGTATGACGTGGCGGTCGCGCCGCACTGCCCGCTCGGTCCCATTGCGCTGGCGGCAAGTCTGCAACTTGACTTCTGCACCCCGAACGCTTTTATTCAGGAGCAAAGCCTCGGCATCCACTACAACGCCGGTTCCGACCTGTTAGATTATCTGTCGGACCAGAGCGTTTTCCACTATGCGGACGGCTACGTGCCGCTGATGACCGCGCCGGGTCTTGGCATCGAAATCAACGAGGAAGCGGTGCGCGAAGCGGCGAAAATAGGGCATCGGTGGCGCAACCCGGTCTGGCGCGTCGCCGATGGGTCGGTCGCCGAATGGTAGCCGGAAGCGATACCCCGCCTCGCCAGTGTTGCATTTACCTGCGCCCCGATTTTTCGTTAAGCGACTCCGAGAGGTTGGCGAACTTTCGCGCCCGCTTCGATCCCTTGCACGGCAAGATACCGCCCCACATCACGCTTGTCTTTCCGTTCGCTCTCGCGGAGGGCGACGCGGGTTTTGCCGTGGAAACGACGCGACGAATCGCGGAACGGTTCGTGCAATTTCCGGCGACGTTTGGTGCGCCAATACTCTCATCGGACGGCTACGCCCTTTTGCCGCTTGCAAGGGGAGCAGGCGCGGTACGTGACCTGCACAACGCGCTTTACGCTACGGAAACGTTCGCACTTTTTTTGAATACAGATATTGCCTACGTGCCGCACGTGACGATAGGACGCACCGCGCCAAGCGATGCCAAGCGCACGGCGGATATAACAGCGGCGTTTACCGAATGGGGGGCAACGGATCAAGCCTCTGTCACTTGGGTAATTGTCGAATCGTTCGGCATGGATGAAGTATCCTTCGTAGAAGCCGCCATATCGCTGACGTAAGTCGCTAAGCTCCGCCAAGTGGTAACGATCTTTGTTTCAAGGCGCGGCAAAGTCGGTATGCTGGCGGAGCGAGGGATGATTAAATGCCAGCACAATGCGGGATGCGGGAATGCCTGCCGAGAGTAACAGGTTAGCGACGCCTATTTCGGTTCCGTCCTCCTGTATCCAAAACAGATCATCGCGCAGTTCGATATGGAGCCAAACACGGAGAACCCGCTTGTACTTATCCCATCCTTCGTCCATCAGGAGGAAATTGCCGGTAGCGTCATCGGAAATGGATAGCACACGAAAAGCCGGTTCGGCATTCGCGTACATCTCCCGTATCTCGCGTAGCACCGTGAAGGCGATTTCGCCGTCGGTCGTTAATTTGTCGTTGGGAACCATTGAACTACCTCCTCGGTGATCGCATCGTATCCAAACAATCGAATGTTTTCATCTGTCACAGTGGCTTGCCACAACTCACGGTTTTGAAATAGTTCTTGAAGCACTGCTTCCGGCACGGCAAGGTACAAAACGCGATCCGGTTGCAAACGACGAAGGGCGACACGGCAAATCACGCATTGTCCGATGGCATCTTGCAGATCAGAGACTTTTGACAGCCCCGCGAATGTTTTGATTTCGACGGCAATTTTTCGCGTTCCTTTTTCAGCCGCTATGATTTGCTCCGCGCCGAGATCAATAAATAATCGCTCGCCGCCAAAGTTCAGTGTTAGCGGGTCATGTGTAATTGTCCAACCGTCTTTTTCGAGAGCGTGGCGTACAGCACTGTGAAACTTATCAAGGGCGGGCATGATTTTAGTATAGCAGGAAAATCGCGCCGCAAACACGAATGATGCCGCATTATGGCAACCACCAACACCGTTTTGAGCAACGCGGGCTTTCATCATTTGGCGTTTCGGGCGCGGGACTACGACCGCTCTTTGGCGTTCTACACCAAAGGCTTGGGTTTTCGCCTCGCGCACTCGTGGGGCGAGAACGAAAAGCGTATCGCCCTTCTCGACATCGGCGACGGCAACTTTCTCGAACTGTTCGCGTCCGCGCCGGGTCAGGAGCCGTACACGGATAGCGACGCCCCTGCGCCCGGCGCGTTTTTCCATCTCGCTCTTCGCACGTCCGACGTGGACGCCGACATTGAAACGGTACGCGCTCTCGGTTGCCCGATTACCGTGGAGCCGAAAAGCGTTCCCGTAAACGGCAAAACGATTCGCGTGGGCTTCTTTCTCGGTCCCGACGGCGAAACGTTGGAGTTTTTCCAGCACCTTGCCGAACCCGGCGAAACCGAGATGTAGGGAACCTCCTCCCCCCGAAAATCGTAGTTATCGCGGTGAATGAAAACATTCCGTTTACCGATTTGCCGCTCGATTTGCCCCATGCCGGACGAATCGCGCACCGCCTTTGCCGCGTTTTGGCGAATCGCACCGCCGGTTCGCTTTCGCCGGGCTACGATGAGGCGGAGGAAATCGCGGGCGAACTCAACGAACTGTTGTTTTTGGTGCGTCTGCAGAATGAAGGTGTCGAGGATGAAGCGGAGTCAGATCGATTGCGGGATTCCGCCGCGACGCTCGGACGACGATTGACCGATACTATAGAGCGTTACCGTATCGGCGACGACCGGGTAGGTCAGTGTGTCCGAAACCTGTTTGAGTGTTTGGGAATGGGGCGTGAGGGCGCGATTTTGTCGCTTCGCGCTGGAGAAAACCCGCACTCGCTCCAACGTCCCGTTTGACCAAACCTGTTTGGACAAAAAATTACGATGAGCAGGTATACCTGCTTTGTGTCTGAAATGCCGCTTGCGTGGGAAGAATGGAATATGCTATCATGGGCCTTCCGTCGCTTGTCCGGCTTGAACCGCTTTCTGTTTCAAGGAAAGCAAGGAGTTATTCGTTGAAAAACACATCTTGGCAGAGCCGCTCCGCCTTAAACGGTTTGTGCTACGCTCTTGTCGCGCTCGGCGTTTTGCCGGTCGGCGCGAGTTTTGCCGCGTCACCGGTTTTGCCCGGTGCGACACTGGTTCTTCCCGCCGCGCTCGCGGTCGGAGCCGACAACAAAGACCCGAACTTTGACCCCGATTACCTGTACCTGCAAGCGATTTCGCAGGAATCGGCGCGGTATCGCACGGGCGACGGTAGCAACTTCCGCAAAGCGATCAAACTGTACGACGAAGCGTTGAAGCGGCGCAAAAACTTTTACGACGCGATTTACCACAAAGCCGTCTGCAACTACTACCTGAAAGACTATGACAACTCGATTGGCGATGCCACAAAACATATCGAACTGCGCCCCGAAATCATGCAGGCGTATGTGATTCGCGCCCAGTCGTATGTGAAGAAGCAGGACTATGACCCTGCGCTCGCCGACCTGAACGAGGTAGAAAAGAAACGCCCCGACTTGATGGAATACCGGTTGCGCGGACAAATCTACTACGCCCGCGACGGTTATCCGAAAGCGGCGGAAGATTTTGAAACGTATATCGCCAGCAAAACCGATTCCAAAGGGCGCATTGATTTGGACGCGATTGTGGCGTTCCTCGATCTTGGCAATACCTACGGCAAGATCGGCGACAACGACAAAGCCGTGGACGCTTACAGCCGCTATATCACCGCGTACCCCGAACTGACAACGCCGTGGTTTCAGCGCGGCGATCCCGAATACGATGATTTGCCCCTTGCCCTCAACAAACGCGGATCGGCATATCTGGATATTGCCCGCGTCGCCAAAGACCCCGACTCACCGCGACTCGAGGAGGCGGCGGGAGATTTCCAAAAACTGACCGAGTTGCAACCCGCTTCCCCCACCGGCTATATCGGGCTTGGCAACGTCGCGTTGTTTCGCAGTGAGTGGGACGAGGCGGTCAAATCGCTCGACAAGGCGGTCGCCCTCGCGCCGCAAAACGATTCCGCGCTTTCTGCTCTCGCCGAGGCACGACGTCTCCAAGCGGGGGAGAAAATCGGTTCGGCACCGACGCTCGCCGGAGCCGCGCCTTCGGCAACGCAAATCGCCGGTGTCGCCTCGCTCCAGCAATCCATTCGTGAGCAAGACGACGCCCTGAAAATCAACCCGAACAACGCGCTTGCGCTCCGTGGACGGGCTTTAAGCAACGCCAACCCGGCAATTGGCAACTATGCCGGTGCTATCGCTGACTTTACCCAACTGCTCACTGTGCTACCGGCGGGCGATCCGGGCATCGCTGAAGCATACTTCAACCGAGGTTCCGCCTATGTCAACTCGGCGACGCCGGACTACGCCAAAGCTGTCACCGATTTCGACGCCGCGATTGCCGCGAACCCGGCGAACTCGGCGGCATACACCGCTCGTGGGGACGCTTACGCGAAACTCGGACAGTACGATCAAGCCATCGCCGACTACAACCGCGTTATCGCCGACACCGCCGTGGACGAGAAAGTGAAACTCGCCGCACAGCGCAACCGGGGCGTTTCGTATATCGCCATGACCCCTCCCCGCGTCAAGGAAGCGATTGCCGACTTTGAAGCCTACCTGCAAGTGTACGGCGACGATCAGGGCGTGAAAGACTCGCTGTTCGCCGCGCAACTGCAACTCGGCGCGGAAGATCAGTTAATCGCACTCAACCGGCGCATCGGCGACGAACCGACCGTAGCCGATAACTACCTGAAACGGGCGGCGGTGTACGACAAACTGAAACAAACCGACAACGCTATCACCGACTACATCAAGGTGACGGAACTTGACCCGACCAACGCGGTCGCCTATCAGAACCTTGCCGCCGACTACGCGCTGAAAGGCTACAGCGACCCGGCAATCGTCGAGGGCGGCATCGCCGCGAACACGAAACTGATTGCCCTGAGACCGACCGACCCGACCTATTTGCTGGCTCGCGGCGACCTTTACGTCGGTCAAAACAAATATATCGAAGCGGCAAAAGACTACGAGGCGGCACTCGCCTTGATTCCGGCGACTGACGCGAAACGCGCCGATGTGCAGTACCAGATCGCCAACCTGTATTTGGGCGCGAAAGACAACGCACGGGCGAAGCAGGAATTTGATGCTTACTTCGTTGCGGCGCAAGCCTCGCATCCGAAATACGAGGAAGCGTTGATCCTGCGCGGCGACCTGCTCCGCGACGCGAAGGATTATCCCGGCGCGATTGCCGACTACTCGAAGTTTTTGGTGAACAAGCCGACCGATGTCAAGGTGCTGAAGGTGCGCGGTCAGGCTTACTTAGACAGCAAGGACGAAACGAACGCCCTTGCCGACTTTGAGGCGGCGATTGCCGGTGCGCCGAACGACGCACAAGCGTTGACCCTCGCCAGCAACATCTACTATAACCAAGGTGTCGTGATTGCACAGACCGACCCCGATAAAGCATCGGTGTTGTTCCGAAAAGCCGCCGCCTCCACGCGCCAAGCCATCACGTCCGACCCGGCGTTCGCCGGGGCGTACTTCTACAAGGGCGTCGCCCTTGCCGACAACGTGAAAGTGGACAACATCACGCCGGTTGAGCAGAAAGCCCAACGCGAGGAGGCTCTTGCCGCGCTGGAGAAGTTCGTGGAGCTCGCGCCGACCTCGGCACTCGTGCCGGACGCGCAAAAAACCATCGCCGAACTGAAAAAGAAACTCGGCGCGTAAGTTCCCCGTAGAAAACGCGGGAAGCCAACTGGCTTCCCGCGTCACGCCCGGTAACGACGCCGCGTTTCTTTTGTAGCGGACAGAACCGATACCAAACCTAAATCGCGCCCGGTAGCATTTATCCCGCAAACGGCGCAGGAGATATTTTCTTGAAAACAAACAAAAACCACAACCCTTTGCCGAACGCGCTTCTATCCGCGCTCGGTGTCGGCTTGCTAACCGTTCCCGCCGGTGTCGCCGTCGCGCACCCGCTTCTGCCGCAAGTGCCGGTAGTCACCGCGCTTGCCGTCGGGCAGGGCAACACGGAAGCCGCCGCCGATGCCGCCGCCGCGTCCGGCAACAACACTGCCGCTATCGGGATTTACGACCAATTAATCGCCGCCGCGCCGAAAAAGTTCAACCTGTATCTGAAACGTGGAACTGCTTTCTTCAACACCGAACAGTACGACAAAGCGGCGAAAGATTACTCGATGTTCATCCAGTTGCGCCCGAACCTCGTGGAAGGCTACCTCAACCGCGCCTACGCCTACGACAAACTGGGAAAAGCCGCCGAAGGTCTTGCCGATCTAACCAAAGTCGAATCGCTCGATGCGTCGGCGATGGATTACGAACTCAAGGGCAACCTGCAACTCAAAAGCAAAGATTTTGCCGGGGCGATTGCATCGTTTGGCAAGGTTCCCGGTGCACGTGGTTCGCTCCTCGCCGGTGATGTGTACGCCGCACAAGGTAAGTTCCCGGAAGCGATTGCCGCCTACACCAAGGGAATCGCCGCCGACCCGAAATCCGATTACGGCTACGGTCAACGCGGCAGTGTGTATATCGCCTCCAAGCAGTATGACCTTGCCGTGAAGGACTTCACTCAGTTCATCGCGCTTGCCCCGAACCAATCGTTCGGCTACATTCAGCGCGGTATCGCCAACCTCCAACTTGCTACGCCCGCCGGATACACCGCCGCGAAAGCCGACCTGCTCAAGTATCTTTCGATGGAGAAGCAACCGGATCAGGTGATCGTGGCGACGCGACTGCTTGCCGTGGCGCAAAAAGAAACCGGCGACCTGAAGGGGGCTGCCGATTCGTACAGCAAAGTGATTGCCGCGAACAACAAAGACGAAAACTCTTTGTTCTCCCGTGGCATGGTCTATATGGCGATGAAGGACTATCCCGGCGCGATCAAGGACTTCAACACCTACGCGACCGCGTTCCCATCGGGACCGTCGGCAGGTGACGCGGGCTACAACTTAGGTTCCGCCTACCTGATCACGAAAGAGTTCGACAAAGCGGTTCCCGCGTTTACTACCGCGCTACGTGTAGACCCGAAAGACTTCGCGTCGCACTACGGTCGTCTTGTCGCTAACTTCAACACCAAGCAGTTCGATAAAGCCGTTCTCGACGCCGACCAAGTGTATGCGACCACCAAAAACCCCAAAGACGAAAAGGTCGTTGATGCTTACAAACTACAAGCACTCGCTTACGGCAATCTGGCGGCAGCCCCCGGCGATGCGAACGCGCAGAAAGCCATCAGCACGATTGACAAGTATGTCGCGCTGAAACCCGGCGACCAAGCCGCGCTTGATATTCAATCCGAGCTCGTCACCAAATGGGCGAACGCCGACGCGCAGATCGCCACGTACACCAAAAATATCGCGGCGACCAAAGACCCGGCGAAACTGTTCACGTTGTATCTGAACCGGGGCGTCGCCTATTCCCAGCAAAACGCGAACGACAAGGCGATTGCCGACTTCACGAAAGCGTCCACGCTCGACCCGAAGGATAAAGACGTGTTCATCTTCTTAGCGGCGTTGCAAGCCAGCAAAGGCGATACCGCCGGTTCTATCGCGTCGTACACGAAAGCCATCGCGCTCAACCCCAGTAAACCAGAACTGATCTCGTTGCGTGCCGGGCAGTACATTGACACCAAAGACTACGCGAAAGCCGATGCCGATTTAACGCTCTACATGACCAAAGCGGGCGACGCGGCAAGCCCGGAATCGTTACAAACACAGGCTCAACTGAAACGCGCCCTGCTGAAACCCGACGAGGCGATTGCGTTTTATGTAAAGCACTTAGCCGTGGAAAAAGACGACGCGGCGCGTGCCACCTCGCAGATGGAACTCGGACAGTTGTATCTGCAGAAGAAGGACTACACGAACGCCGTCAAGACGTATGGCGATTATCTGGACAAGAAGAAGGATGTCAAGGCGCACGTCGCCCGTGCCACCGCTTACCGACTTAGTGGCGATACCGCAAAGGCGATGGAGGACGCGAACGCCGCGCTTGGAATCGCGCCGACCAGCGCGGTCGCGCTGACCGAACGCGGACTGATTAACAACCTCGTTGGCGACAAGGAAAAGGATAACCCCGATAAAGCGGCGGCGGCGTGGGACGCTTCGATAGCCGACTGCGACAAAGCGATTGCGGCGGACGCGAAATACAGCCTCGCCTACTACTGCAAAGGGTTCGCGGCATACAACAACGCCAGCCCGAACGGCAAGGCGGAACCGGCGTACTA
>JACMIU010000257.1 GCA_014380985.1 Armatimonadota bacterium
AATCCCGAAAACAAACCCTGCTCGGAATGCGAAACGGGAAAATGGCGACTTGTCGGCGAATGGGAAGCAGAGTAGCCGGTAGACGAAAAACAGTAAGGGGGCAAGCCGATTGGCTTGCCCCCATTAGGTGGTTTAGATTTTGTGGAAAGTAAACCCGCTATGAAATTGTCGTTTTTTGGTTTTTGCTCGCTATTTGATTGTCGCTATGCGGTTGTCTGTATTCTATTTGCCAGTTAATTTTCGCTATGAAATTGTTCGCGCTATTCGGTTTTTGTCGGCTTGTCTAACACGCTATGTATACCGCGATACTCACAGCGTCAAACATAAAGACGACCGGCGCGAAGAAAAAGTTTCCGTTTTCCATTACCTGTTTTTCACGGTACGGTAGACGCTTTACCGGGAGCAATTGTCGGCATCTCGCGGCGAAACTCGGTCAGGAACACGGTGGCTTCTTTGCCGGCGTCCGCGTCGCCGGTCTCGACCTGCGTCAGGAGCGACGCCACGCCCTGAAGAAGCAAACTCGCGGCAAAAACGCGCTTGTTGTGGTCGCGCCGCGTACCGGCGTCTGCCGTCTCTGCTGGTGGCACGGCTTTCAGCAACGCCAGCAGTCCGCTCACCTTCGCGGTTTGCGACGCGGTTGCCTTGTAGAAAACGTCCTGCGAAATGCGCTTGCCAAGCCATGCCGTCCGGTTCTGCTCTACGCGCTCGGCGATTTTGACGACGCCTTCATCGAACAGATTGCGCGTCGTATCGTACCGCACCGTGTCGTTCGCCCCGCCCGATTTCTTCAGTTCGCGCAGTGCGCCGTCGTAATCGCCCGTTGTCGCTAAAAGCCGGATATAGCCCCGCGCGATTTCTTTGCTACCGCCATCGGCTTGCCGCGCTTTTTGGTACAACGCAACCGCCTCATCGGTTTTGCCCTCGCCGATAAGCACCTCGGCAAGCCCGGTCATCGCCCATGTTTGTGTCGGGTCGGTGCGAAGCAGTTCCTCATACGTCGAACGCGCCGCCGCCGTATCGCCGTTTTCCGTCAGCACTTCCGCCAGCATTTTCCCCGCCGCGATTTTTCCCGCCAAGTCGGAAGGCGGCACAATCATCACGGCGCGTTTCGCCTCTGAAAGCGCGTCTTCGCGTCGCCCCGCCATCAGATACGCCCCGGCGAGCGACGCCCGGTAGCGAGCGTTCAAAGGATCCAAACTCACTGCCTTGCGGTACGACAAAATCGCGCCGCTCGCGTCTCCGGCGCGGCGTTGTTCGTCGCCCTGATGTTGCTGTGCTTCGGCGGCATTGCCTGTGTTCGCGCCCGACGACGGTAACGCTTCTTTCGGCACAACCGGCGCGACCGGAACCGTAGGCGCGGTCATCGGAACGGTGACGGGCGCAACGACCGGCGCGGTCATCGGAACCGGCGCGGCGACACTCGGCGCGGTCACGGTGGCGACATCCGCCTTCGTCACGGGAATCGGGGCGGGCGGGGGCAAACTCGGCGCGGCGACTTGTGCGAGTTCGCGCAACGGTCCGCGCAGGAAATCCTGCACCAACTGGTTCGCCGCGCTTAAAACCGCGTTGTCGTACTTGCCCGACGATTTGCCCGTCGCGCCGTAGCCACCGCGCCCGCTCCACGTCTTGCGCCCGTCAATCTGCTCGGTCTGCAGTTGAACATCCACCGCGCCGGGCGTGGTGTTGCTCGGTAGCCCCGATACCAGATACGCACAGTAACTCGCGCCCGCCGCCTTTGCCAGCGCGTACCGTTCGGACTCCGACAGGTTGAGCGGGTCGGCGGGCTTGATTTTCGCCTCCATCGTGGCGCGAACAAACAGCGCGTTTTCCGGCGCGTACAGAACGGCGTCCACCAGACCGGTTTCGTTGAAGGTATCGCGTAGTGCCAGCGCGGTTTGCCGCGCCCGAAGCGCGGCTCCCTCGATTTGGCTGTCGCCGGTCTGCGCGGTGAAAATCACGATCAGTGGGCGTGACGGCGCGGCAACAGCAACTGTTGCCGCGAAGAGCGTGGCGACGCAAGCGAAGGAAAATCTAACCACCGCCGAGTACCCCCAGTGCCGCTTCGCACGAGTTCAAGCCGCGCTGTGCCGCCCCCGGATTGCGCCCCGACGCGATCTGCGTTTTGAACGCCGCAACTGCACTTTGGTACGCCGCCCGTGCGTTTGCCGTGTCCCCGGCGCGTTGGTAGCACATCCCGATGGCTTGCTGTGCTTCGCCCACGGACGCACCGCTCGCAATCGCCTCGCGGTACGCGGCAACGGCGTCGGTGTAGCGTCCCATGCCTTGCAATGCCCGCGCCTTATCGAGCGGACTGCCTTCCATGTCCGGCGCGGACGATGGCGGGGGCGCGGCGTTTATCGGCGGACTATCCGGTCGCGGCTGGCTGACCGAGATTTTCATGTAGCCGGTGCGCTTGGGCGGCGCGGCGGCAAGACGTTCGCCGCCCCCGAAGCCGTCATCGCCGGATGCGGGCGGCGCGGCATCTATCGGGGGCAAAGGCGCGTCCGTGCTACTCAGGCTTCCTTTAACGATTTCGGGCGGCAACGTCACCGGAGCGGTGCGTGTGACGGGCGCGGTTCGCGTTCCCGTCAGCGTTTTTGGCAGGGGCAGCGCCGCCGCGCCAACCGTGGCGGGGCGCGGCAAAGGACGTGCCAACGGTTGCGCGGGTTTCGCCCGCGACGGGTCGAGCGGCACGAACGGATCGCCGCCGCGTCCGGTATCGGGTGCGGGCGGGGGCATCGCGCCGGGATTCAGCACGAGCGATGAAGCGTCTGGCAACGGTGTCGCCGTATCGGTCACGGAAAGCGTTCCCTTTTTCGGCGCGGTGGACGGTTGCATCGCCACATAGCCGATAAACAGCGCGAACCCCCCGGCAACCACCGACGCCGCCGCCGGAAACCAGCGCGGCAACACAAACGGCACGGTTCCCCCGCGAAGCGTCGGCACATTGCTTTCGCTGATTTTCTGACCGGGCGGAAGCGACGACAGCTCGCCGCGTTTGAGTTTCTCCAGTCGCGCCACTTCCTTCGGGGCGTTGGGGAGCAGTTCGATGACCTTTTCCTGCGCGGCAATCGCTTTGTCGTTTTGCGCGGTATGCTCGTAAAGCGTCACCAAAAACGAGTGTGCCGACGCGCTAAACGGCACGGCTAAAATCGCTTGTTCGGCTACGGGAATCGCCCCGATATACTTGCCCTGATCCGCGAGCAGGTGTGCGTCGGAAAGAAGAATCGCGGCGCGTTCGGCGGCACGTTCCGA
>JACMIU010000258.1 GCA_014380985.1 Armatimonadota bacterium
GACGGCGCACGTAAAGGTTTTCGGTTGGCCCCCGGTCCTCTGTGGTTTGCCGCATCGCGGCGTTGAAATTGGGTAGTTGGAACAGGGGGGGGGCTCGGGCGACAGCGACCGGGTTTGCCGCATCAAGCGAGAAAAACCAAACGCCGGGTGCGCCGCGTTCGTCATGAACATAGGTGCGAACGTTGATTTCTAAGAAGTGCGACAAGCCGGGGACAGCGGGACAGAAAACGGGGCGGACGTTTCGCATGGCAAACGGAACCAGTCCGATGTACGCCGCGCCGTTAAACGTATCCACGGTTAAGCCCGGCGGTAGCAATGCTTGCACGGCGTCCGCGTCCACCGTCCAATGCACGAACAGCAAGTCAAGCCAATCCTGCCGCATCACGACTGGCTGCGACGGCGGGCGTTCGGTGAATCGTATCCGGTCGGCAAGGGAAGGCGTTTTTTTTGTCATTTTTGCGAGATTTTCACGATACAAATACCGGGGATTTGCGACGTTTATTCGTTTCGCTTCACGGTTTTTCGGGGCGCATTGCAGGCGTTTTCGCGGCGATTCGCCCGTAGTTGCTGATAGCCTTTTCGCTTTCGGTTTGCACCGACGCCCCGAAATATGGTACTATAGATACGTGGCTGATTCGGAAGGGTGAGCGAGAAGCGTTCTATTTTCCGTGGTAACGGTTCACAAAATGGCGACGGCGAACCCTTGAGCGGATTCCAACCGTCGCTTTTGCATTTCACTCCTCCTCGTAATCGCCGTCATCGAACGCCGGAAACGGACGCGGGCGCGTCAGCGAATTAGAAACCGACTCCTCGACGAACTGCGTGATCGCTTCCTCCTCGGCAAGAGCGCGAACCTGCGTTTTGAGTTCCGTGATCCGTTCCTCGATTTCGCCGCGCTCGCTCGATGTTGCCGGTAGTGCCGACAACTGCTCTTTTGCCCGGTCAAGGCGCGTTTGCAGAGCGACGCGCAGTTCGCGCCACTTTGAGGCGCGGAGTTGCCCGTCCAAAAAATCTTCGATGATTTCCTCGCGGGGATCGTAAATGAGCGTGTTTTCCATGCCTTATTATACCGCGAACGCCGTGGCAGGTGGGAAAATCGGTTGGGTTCCTTAGCACTACGGGGCGGCACGGCGATAGAATATTCAGATAAACAAAGGAAACCAAAACATTGGCAAAACTCAACCAAATTATCGCCATCGAAAAAGGCGTCAAAAACACGTCGTTCGCCGAACTGACCGAGGCGCACCACCAACTGCAGAAGCCGACCCTGTTGTCGGGCATTTCGCGCACCTATCGCCCGAAAGACGAGGAAGGGGAGCAACTGCCGCCCGAATCCACGCGGGTGCAGGTTCGTGCCGAGGAAATCATCCGCTCTACTTCCGAGAATCTTCAACGGCTTTTCGATGTCACCGCGACCAAAGAGTGGGCAAACTGCGAAGCGAAGGGCGACGTAGTGGTAGACGGCACGGTTCTACTCAAAGGAGTTCCGGCAACATACCTGCTGTTCCTCGAAAAACAGTTGGTGGATATGCACACGTTCGTGAAAAAACTGCCGATCTTAGATGCTTCGGAAACATGGGTGTACGATGCCTCGTCCGACTCGTTCGCCACCGAGCCGGTGCAAACCGTGAAAACGCGCAAGATTCCACGCAACCACGTCAAAGCCGAGGCGACCGAACATCATCCGGCACAGGTCGAGGTGTACTACGAAGATGTTTCCGTCGGCAACTGGCGCACCGTGAAGTATTCGGGCGCACTTCCGGCGAAGCGCGTGAACGACCTTTTGGAGCGCGTCGAGAAGTTGCAAACGGCGGTGAAGTTCGCCCGCGAGGATGCGAACAACTTGGAGGTGACGGATCAAAAGGTCGGCGCGAAGGTGTTTCAGTACCTGTTCGGGTAACAATTTCCGCGATACACTGATTTCGGAGAGACTAAACTTAGACTAAAACTCAGACTAACGAGCGCGTGTCAAACGGTGCAGGTTCGAGTCCTGCCCCCGCCATCATTCCGGCGGGGTAGCCCAAACGGTAGAGGCGGGCGCACGCTCAC
>JACMIU010000030.1 GCA_014380985.1 Armatimonadota bacterium
AAATAGAGCGGCATGAGCGACACCATCGTGCTACGGATTCACCGGCGAGGGAGAGGCTACCGCCTTCGGTTTCGTCTTTGCCTTCGGCGTCGCCGGTTGCTTCAAAGACGCGAAACCGTGCTTCGCAAGAATCGCCTGCGCTTCCGGCGAGTTCAGAAACGTCACAAACCGCCGTGCCACCGCCTCGCGGCGCGTCCCCCGAATCACCGCCGCCGGGTACACAATCGGCGCATGGTCGCGCCCCGCGTTCGCCTTCGTGACAATGCGAACCTTTGTGCCAGCCTTCAGCGCGTCGGTCACGAAAACCACCCCGGCTTCGGCGTCGCCGCTCTGCACATACGTCAGCACTTGCCGCACGTTTTCGCCCAGAACCAGTTTCTTCTCCAGCGCGTTCCAAAGGTTCCGGTGCATCAGCGTTTCGCGGGCATAGCGTCCGGCAGGAACCGTTTCGGGGCTACCGATAGCGATGTGCTTCACGCCTTTCGCCTTCAAATCGCCCCATCCGGCGACCGTGGACTTCGGCGGAACCACAAGCACCAACCGGTTTCCCGCAAACTCCACCCGCGAAGAATCGGCAACCTTGCCTTCCTGCGCCACCGCGTCCAGTTCGCCCGTTCCCGCCGCCGCGAACACATCCACCGGCGCACCATTCTTGATTTGCGACACCAGCACCCCCGACGCCGCGAAGTTAAACGTCACCGGCTCGCCGGGATTCGCCCGCGTGTACGCCGCGCCAATTTCGGTAAACGCCTCCGTCAGCGACGACGCGGCGGACACCGTGAGCGCGTTCCGGCGCGGCACATCCCCGGCGCGCGGTACGCACCCCGACACGGCAAGTAGCAAGAAAAGAACAGCGAAACGACAGCGCATAAACCATAGTATACGCGATTCGCACGTTTCCGGCGCACGGCGGGCTACTTTTTCGCCGGAATCTCCGCGTTCGCCAGAAGCCACCGCGCCGCATCCGCGTGATTCATCCCCAGCATACCCATCGCGTGAACCAACCCCTCCTTCGCCGCGTCGTCCAGCGCGACCGTCACCACGCCCGCCCCGGCAATCGTCATACCCCAAGCGTTCGGCTTGCCCACGCGCCGCCGCGTCGGCTCCCACTGTCGCCGCGCCGTTTCGGAACGCAAATCCGGCAGCACCATCGTCACCCTTGCCGCTTCCGACTCCACCGGGCGGGGCGGGGTACGCGAACCCCGCCGCGACGGGCTACCGAAAATCCAGAACACCCCGCCCTGCATCACGCGCCGGAAAATCGCCCGCACCGCCATCGGTTCCGAAAATCCCGTCGCCGCGCAGTACGCCATTAGTTTCGCCCGCGCCGCGTCATTGATCATAAACGCGAACCGATGCGGGCAACGCACCGGCTCCTTGTACGCAATCACCGGAATATCCACAAAGCCCCTGCCGCACGTCAAGCACCGATACATAAACCGGCGCGGCGGCAACCGCTTCGCAATCTTGACCCGGTTCCCGCAAAACCGGCACAGCGGACGACCATCGTCCACCTTCACCACGCCCCGCGAATACCGCTGGCAATCGCGGCAATGATACACCTGCTTGCCCTTATGCGTCCCGTTGCGCTTCAGATTGAATCCGCCGCAATGCGTACACACCGGCGACGCCGGAACCACGTACCGCCCCTCGCGCACCTCCCGGCACAAAACCCGCTCGCTCATATACCGTGACCTTTCCGGCGACAAACCGCCGCTATCACGATACCAAAGAACAAAAACATTCGCGGGCGATTTTGCCCATAAAGTTTCGCGGTACACTACAACAAAAGGAACACGCCGAAGGAGAACCAGTGGAGACCGACCAAATTACATCACACTTACATGTT
>JACMIU010000259.1 GCA_014380985.1 Armatimonadota bacterium
CAGCCGCGCCGCCAGAGACAAAACACCGACCGAATCGTCGCCCCGGTCGGCTAAATCGCCGACGAAAACCGGCATGAAGCCCGCCGCATGGCGCGGCAAGCCGTCCGTGCCGGTTTCGTAGCCGAGCGCGGCGAGCAATTCGTTTAGTTCGGTCAGGCAACCGTGGACGTCGCCGATTATATCATAGCGGGCAGGGGCGAGGGGCGGGGAAGAAACGGGTTCCATAATATCCCACTGTATCGCGGCATGATGCGAAAGTGCTAAACGTCCGATTTACCCGAAAATACGCCGGTACAGGTCGGTCTGCAAAAGATTTTGGGGGTCAACGCGCCGCTTGATTTCGCGGAAGGTTTGTACACGCGCTTCGCCGAGAAACGCTTGAATCCGGGACGGGTGCAGGGTTGCGTCTTTGGCGAAATAAAACCGCCCACCCGCCGCGATGGTCACGGCGTCCAACTCGCCCGCGAGGTTCCATAACCGGTCGCGGTTCGCGCTGGTGACTTTGAAATCTAACGCGAGCGAGTAGCCGTCCACCGAATAACTCATCAGGAACGGGTCGGCGCGGTGGCGTTTGAACACCGATAGGTAGGGGAAAAGCCGGTGCGCGTGGCACAGGCGCAGTTGCTCCGCGACCGCTTCCGGCGCGGCGGTAGCAGGAATCTGCGTCTGGTACTGCATCAATCCGCCGGAACCATAAGCATTTTGCCAGTGGGGGACGTAATCGAGCAAAAAGTTTGCGCCCGCCCATGTGTCGGTTCCCGCTTTGCCCGACGTTGCCGCGCCGAGGCGGTAGCGAAGCGCGGACAGAACGCGCATTCCGGCGTCGTTCACCCACGGTTTGAGCAGTTGCCACAGCACCGATTTCGGAACGCCAAGCGCGGTATCGCCCAAATCCTGTCGGTCGGCGCGAAGCGTTTGCGCCGGTGCAGGGTCGTGTCCTTCGGGGAGGAACGACGCGGTTTGTACCAGTCCACGCCCCACATTCGTGCCGCTTGCGAACGGATCAAGCCAGCCGACCGTGTAATCCGAGCCACCGGCGATTTCGCGGTCGGTCACGGCGAACAGTTCGGTTAAGTTTCGCGCCGCGAACTGCCGGACGCGCATCAAGCCGGATTGTACCGACATCATCTGTAAACGAATCGTGGTAAAGACGCCGAGAACGCCGAATCCGCCAATCGCGGCATAAAACAGGTCGCGGTTTTCGTTGCTCGGAGTGCAGGTTAGATGGTCGCCGCCGGGCAAAAGAAGGTCAAAAGACAGCGTGTTTTCACCGAGCGTACCGTGTTTGTAGTGGTTCTTGCCGTGGATATTCATGGCGAGTGCACCGCCGATGGTGGAATACATCGTGCCGGAAACGACCGGGGGAAGCCATCCGTCGCCCACGGTGGTTTGCCACGCTTGCCGGATCGTCACGCCCGGTTCGACGGTCAAAACGCCGGTGTCGGGGTTCCAGTCCAGCACACGGTTTAGGCGCGTCAGGTCGAGCGTGACCGCCTCGCGCAGGTACGCGGCGTCGCCATACGATTTGCCCGCACCGCGCAAGGCTACGGGTACGCCATACGCCCGTGCCGCAACAAACGCCTCCCGAATGCCGCTCACGTTCGACGGACGGAACACGTACCCCGCCACGGTTTCCGCGCCGCCAAAGCCCTGCAAGGGTTCGATGCGGTCACGCGGCAACACGCTGGTCACGCCGCCGCGCTTCCCGGCGCGGTTGTCGCGGGGGGCGTGATTTGCGCCCATGTCTGCGCGATTACCATGCGCGAAAGATGCCGCACGTTCGCCGATGCGACACAAACGTCGGTGGGGGCGATGCCCTGTTCAGTGCAAAAGTTCAACATCCGCGCCGATAAAATCACGTCGCCATCTATCGAATCGGGCGGCGCGGTCGGGACACCGGAGTTTCGCAAAGTCGCCCACAGGTCGGCGGCGCGAACCATCGCCCGCGTATTTATCGGCACATAGCGGTATGGCTCTTCCCGGTTAAACAGGTCGAGCCGCGCTACCGCCGCCGGGTTTTTCGCGCGGACAAGTTCGCGGCGTATCTCATAGTCGGCGATTTCCGGCACGTAAACAGCGACGCCACTTCGTGTGAGTGTTCGCACCCACTGACGGCAATCGTCCGCGTCTTGCGACCTGCCTATCTTTTGCGTCGCCAGCGAAAGGGGCAAAGCATCTAAGAAAACAGCAACCAGTGGCATCTAAAAAATCGGCTCCTCTCCACTTAATCGGCGATTTTCGTTCAAGTTTGCCTTCAACTGTTCAAGAGAAAGTTCGTTTTCGTCGTCGGGAATCGCATCCATAGCGGCGAAGGTTGCGTCCAGTCGTGCTAATGCTTCGTCGCCGGACATTGCCGCCATATCTATTTTATGGATAGGTACGGCGGGGTGGTTGGGCGCGACGGCGAACGAGCTCATCGCTCTCTTGCTCCACTCCTCGCGCTCCGGGGCGGGCAGTTTCATCAATAGTTCGTACAATTCGTCATCTATATCCACGGTCACGGTCGGCATTTCTCGTTTTCCTTTCGTCCTTTCAGATATTCAGTTTGCGAAACAGCGCGGACGGCACGGCGCGAATTACCGCCATAATTATTGCCCACGCGCCCGGCACATAGACGACCTCCGCGCCGCCGCCCGCAGCCTTAACGATTTGCCGCGCCGCCTCCGAAACAGGCAGGAGCAATGGCAGTTTATCCATGCCCTTCGTCATCGCCGTATCAATGGGCCCCGGCTTGATGGTGACGACGCGCACGGCGGTTCCTCCGGCGCGGTTTCGCAGTGATTCCAAATACGTTTCAAGGGCGGCTTTCGTTGCTCCATAAACCGGCGCGGCGCGGCGTCCCCGGTCTCCGGCGACCGAACCGATACCGACAATCGTACCCGCGTTGGTCGCGGCAAAGCGTGCCGCCGCTTCGTTGAGCCAAGCGACCGCGCCGAGCAGGTTCACGCAAATCATGGCGCGGTCTTTGGCGAAATCGTATTCGTTCGGGGCGAGGCGCGGCATCGCGCCCGCCGCGTAGACGATTAAATCCAAGCCCCCTAAATCACGGCAAACAGTTTGGAACAGGGCGGGAACGGCGTCGAAGTCGGAAACATCGTGCGGGTAGGTGAGCGCGGTTCCCCCGGTGGCGCGAATATCCCCGGCGACGGTTTCAAGTTCGGCTTCGCGGCGGGCGACGAGGGCGACCGCGCACCCCTGCGCGGCAAGAAGCCTTGCCGTCGCCGCCCCGATTCCGTCCGACGCGCCGACGATGATGGCTCGCGCAAACCGTTTTTTTGCCACGTTTTTCTTTGCTTTCTGCTAAGTAAAAAATCGGAAATATGTTAAACTATTTTCAAGCAAGCATCAAGAGCGTGACGATGCAGGAATAGTTTAACATATTTCCGATTTTTTACTTACCGCTATTATACCGTGGAAGAAATCGTTACGGCGCGGCGCGTGGGCCACGGGTTCGTGACGGCGCGAAGGGGGCGTGTCGGCGCGGGTTCGCTCCACACATTGGGAACGCGAACGCCGTGAAGTTTCTCGGCGGCTAAAGCGACCGACGCCGCGAATGTTTCGTAGCATCGCGCACAGCCGAACAGGCCGGTTTCGCGCAGTTCGGATTCGGTCAAAAAGCATCCCGAACAGGTGCGCTGCAGAGCGAGGGCGGGCGCAGAGGTTTCCGAAACCAATGTCGCCGTCGGTACGGTCAACGAAGGGGGTGAAGGTCGTTCGAGCAAAGCAGGCATAAAGGCTGACGCTATTGTATCCTGAAAACCGCTTCCTTGCCAAAGTCAAGGAGAGAATCGCAAGCCGGTAAAAAATCGTGTAAAATAAATGAAGCGCACCTGACGGCGACCCTTCCCTATGAGTAGCACCAGTAATTTGTATTCCGAAGAAACCATAGTCGGTATTGACCTCGGCACATCCACCTCCGCGATTGCCGTGCTTATCGGTGGACGACCCGAACTGATTCAAGACGCGCAGGGCGACCGTATCATTCCTTCCGTGGTGCAAATTACTCCCGACGGCGAGACGATTATCGGGTCGGTAGCAAAGCATGGCGCGGTAGCGTTCCACGACCGGACCGTTCAGGAATCGAAACGCCTGATGGGAACCGACGAGAAAATTAAGTTCGCCGGGCAGGAGAAAACCTCCGAGGAGATCGCTACGACTCTTCTGACGTACCTGAAGGATGCCGCCGAAGCGAAGCAGGGCAGAGGCACAGTGAAAGACGTGGTGGTATCGGTTCCGGCGCGGTTCGAGAACGCCGCCCGCGAGGCGACACGCCGCGCCGCCGAAGCCGCCGGGATGAATGTGGTGCGACTTATCAACGAGCCGACCGCCGCCGCGCTCGCCTACGGACTCGAAACGCTCGGACAAAACCAGAAAGTGCTGGTGTTTGACTTTGGCGGTGGAACCCTTGATGTCACGGTGCTGGAAATGTTCGACGGCGTTTTGGATGTCAAAACGTCGGTCGGCGACGACCGGTTGGGCGGCAAGGACATTGACGATTTGCTCGTGAAACTGTTCCGTGAAGTCTATAAAGACCAGCACGGCAAATCGCTTCCGCCGCCGTCAAAAGACCGCAAAGTCGCGCAGATTCTGAAAGAAGAAGCCGAAGCCGCGAAACGCTGGCTCTCCAGTTCGGTCACGCTTCCGGTGGACATCCCTTACGTTTCGACCGAGGGGGGGCTATCGTTTCTGCTGACGCGGCAGAAGTTCGAGGAGATTTGCGAGCCGCTTTTAATGCGGGCGATGAGCCTTGTCAATGAAGCGTTGAGCCGTGCCCGCCTCAAGTGGGAGGATGTTGACGTGGTGCTTCCGGTCGGCGGATCGTCGCGTATCCCGCTGTTTCGTCGCGCTATCGAGTACGCTTGGGGCAAGGAACTGCGCGAGTACCAAAACCCGGACGAAGCGGTGGCGCGGGGCGCGGCAATCGCGGCGGGCGTTGAAGCAAAGCAGTTCGAGGGCGCGGAAGATATTGTGGTGCAGGATGTGTCGCCGCACCGTCTAGGAGTCGCTACCGTGAAGCAGGTCGGTGCGGGGCAATATGTAGACGATTACTTTAGCGCGATCATCCCGAAAGATTCCAAACTGCCCGCGCAATCACGGCGCAATTACCGCGCCGCGCTGGGCGACGGAAGCGAGATTTATATCCGCGTTTACGAGGCAAGCACGGAGAGCAACCTGTGCCGCGACCATCGCCTGATTACCGAACTGAAAATGCGTCGTATCAATGAATCCGACCCGACCGAGGAAATCACCGTGGAGTTTGGCTACACGCTGGACGGCACGCTTGCGGTCGCGGCACGCTATGTGTCGTCGCCGATGCTGAAAGTCGAGGGCGTGTTCGATCTATCGGCGATACGCGCCGAACCGATTCCGCCCCCGGTTCCCCCACCCGTCCCCGAACAGCGCACTCCCGCCCCTTCTAACAGGGACGATTCCGGCGAACAGTTTCTCCCGGCGAAGCCGATTGCCAGCATTCCGCAACCGGTCGCCGCGACGATTATCCCGGTCGTGCCGGAAACGGTGCGCCCCGCGCCCTCGCTGTCGCCGCAGCAACTCAACTCCTTGTGGCGCAAACGCCCCGGCGCGGAGCAGTGTACGCCGCTCATTGAGCAGAGCGAACGTGCTGCGATTGAAAACCCCGAATCGGCGAAGTACATTCGCTCGGCAGCGGACGAACTGAAGATGGCACTGATTGCCGGAACCGACGCGGATGTGCGGCAAAAGTTAGACGCTCTGACCGATGTGCTGTTCGACTTGGCGTAGCCGAAGTTTTGAACGCCGGGTACACTAAGAACAAGGTAAACTGCAAATGATGACTTCCCTTCCGTCTTTGGATACCACGCCACAGGTTATTGGCACGGAGCGAATCCGTGCCGCGTTCGCCATCGAGTGGACACGAGCCGACTGCGCGAAACTGGAAGCGGCGGGGGTACTGACGCGCCGCTACGAACTTCTGGAAGGGGACATCGTTTACAAAATGCCGCAGAAAACCGCGCACCGCGTTTGTGTCAGTTCCGCTATGGGTTGGTTAATCGGTTGGTTCGGGGCGAAGCGTGTTCAGTCGCAAGCGGCGATTGATGTTCGCCCACAGGACAACCCGACCAGCGAACCGGAGCCGGATGTGACTCTTCTGCACCGACCGCGCACCGACCGTGACCCCGACAACCCTCTGCCACGAGATATCGCCCTGTGTATGGAGGTAGGCGACTCGACGTTTACCTACGACAGCACGACAAAAGCCGGTTTGTATGCCCGCGCTGAAATCGCGGAGTATTGGGTGGTTGGTATACCGGATCGAACGCTACACGTTTACAGAAATCCGCAAAACGGTTCGTACACCACGCACACGGTGTACCGTGATGGTGACACCGTAGCACCGCTTGTCGCCCCAGAATCGGCGGTCGCCGTGACCGATTTGCTTCCTGCGATGGCATCCAGCGGCTAAAACCGCTTCACAATTTTCCGGTTGTCAATCAAGCGAACGCCGCCGATATGCACTGCGATAATGACTTGAGCGTAGTTTGTGATTTCGTCCACCTCCACCAGCGTATCGGGATCTACCACGGCGAGATAATCGAGGCGGGCATCGGGCGCGTTCGATTCCAAAAGGGTGCGAAGCCACGCCGCGATTACACCGCCTTTATCGGTTTGCGTTTCAGGCGTCGCCGAGTCGAGCAAGTCCTGCGCCGTGTCGAGTAGGTAGGGGATAATCTTCGCCGTCTTTCGCGCTTCCGGCGACAGGCGAACATTGCGCGACGACATTGCCAAGCCATCGGACTCGCGCACCGTGGGCGAACCGACTATCGCTACGCCCATCGCCAAATCGCGCACCATCTGCCGTACCACGGCTAACTGTTGCCAGTCTTTTTCGCCGAAAAAGGCACGGTCACACTGGGCTATAAGGAGCAGTTTCGCTACCACCGTGGTCACACCGGCGAAATGACCGGGGCGAAAATGTCCTTCCCACGCTTTGGTGAGCGGCGAATCCACCGTTACCTGCGTCGCAAAACCCGCCGGATAGATTTCCGAAACCTCCGGCGCGAACACCAAATCCGCGCCCGCCTCCCGACAAACGGCTTCGTCGGCGGTTAAAGTGCGCGGGTACGCCGCCAAGTCGCCCGCATCGTTGAACTGCGCCGGGTTCACAAACACGCTGACGATTACAAAACAGCCTTCCTCGTGTGCCTGACGAATCAGCGCGGCATGTCCGGCGTGCAACGCCCCCATCGTCGGCACAAAGCCGATGCGTCTGCCCGCCGCCCGTGCGTTCTCCACCACCTCGCGCACATCGCCTATGAAGGAAACGGTTTGCATCATTTACTCGTCGTCGTCCAGTTCGTCCATCGCGCCCGATGTGTCGGTGTAATGGGAAATCTCCTCGCCGCGAAACACGGTGACAAGAAAATCCTCGCGGTCGAACGACGGCAGGTAGGCTTGCACAATATCGTCGTCAATCTGCGCGATTAAGCCCTCCTCCTGATCCAGAGACAGGTCGGATTCGAGCATCAGCGTGCCGTGAATCGTGTCGTGGGCATAGTGAACATCGAACTGCCCGATGCGCCGTTCGTCTTCCCAGATCAGATAGATTTCGCTACTCTGCGTTCGCACAAGGCGCGTCATGCGGTAGTTGGTCGGTATGCGGTCTTCGTCCAAAGTCGTTCCTTCGCGGCGCGGAATAGAAAAAATCGCGCCGCGTTTGTTGTACCACAAAAGCGTATGGCTTCCCTAATCCCTAATCCCTCACCTTATGCTACAATAGTCCCATGAACGTACTTTTCATCGGCGGAACCGGCTTGATCTCCACCGCCACCGTGCGGCAACTGATTGCTTCCGGTCACAACGTCACCTGTTTCAATCGCGGCAAGAGCCCGTCCCGTCTTCCCGAAGGCTCCTACACCGAAATCGTCGGTGACCGCAAGGACTACGCGGCGTTCAAGGAAACGTTCGCCGATAAAATGTTTGACGTAGTGGTGGACATGGTGGCGTTCTCGCCCGATGATACCGCGTCGGCGATAGACACCTTTCGCGGGCGATGCGGTCAGTTTATCCACTGCTCCACCGTCTGCGTCTATTCGGGTCCGCCCGCGACGATTCCAACGCCGGAGACCGAACCGTTTCACAGCATCGGCGGATACGGCAAAAATAAAATTGCTTGCGAAGAGCGGCTTTTCGCGGCGCACGAGGCGGACGGCTTCCCGGCGACGATCCTGCGCCCGTCGCACTCCTACGGCGAAGGCGGGCAGGTGATTCGTTCGTGGGGCAAGCACGATACGTTCCTTGACCGACTGCGAAAAAACAAGCCGGTCGTGATTCACGGCGACGGCACATCGCTCTGGGCATCGTGCCACGTGGACGACGTGGGGCGCGGCTTTATCGGCGTGATGGGCGTCGAAAAATGTATCGGGCAAGCGTACAACATCACGGCGGACGAATACTTTTCGTGGAACACGTATCACGACGCTTGCGCCGATGCGGTTGGCGTGACGCTCGACCCGTGTTACATCCCAACTGCGATTTTAGCCGATGTCGCCGCGAAGCATAGCGGCGGGTTGGTGGAGATTTTCGCGCATCCTTCGATTTTCGACAACGCTAAAATTAAGAGCGACACAGCGGGGGGAGACGCGCCGTACACCGGGCAAACCGTATCGTTCGCCGAAGGGGTACGTCGTAATATCGCGTGGCTCGACGCCGAGGGCAAGGTCGGCGACAGCGACGCCTCCGAGTTCGGCACTTACGAGGACAGCCTTGTCGCGGCATGGCGCGGTAGTGTCGCCGGTGCGCTTCCCCGCGCCTGACGCACGAACAATCGGGAACCCCCGGCGCGAAACGCGCCGATGCGTTTTCGGTCGCTTCGCACCGACAAACGCGATATACTAACCCGCTATGGCGTTAAGTTTACCCGTTACCAGTCACGAACCGCATTTTGCCCCCACCGCCGAACGGCGGCGGCAAAAGAATATAGTGACCGAAATCGTTCCCGGCACGGCGGGGGCAGAAGTCGGTTTTCAAATCGGCGACCGCGTTCTTTCTGTAAACGACGAACCGCTCCGCGACATCGTGGACTGGAAGTTTAACGTCGCCGGGGAATCGGCGACGATTACCTTTGAGCGCGACGGCGAACTGCGCCCGCGCACGGTCACGGTGGCGAAAGGCTACGACGAAGATTTAGGCTTGCGATTCGCCGATGATCTGTTCGATTCGATTCATATCTGTAAAAACAAGTGCGTGTTCTGCTTTTTGTACCAGCAACCGAAAGGGCTTCGCCCGTCGCTGTATATCAAGGACGATGACTTCCGGCTGTCGTTCCTGCACGGCAACTATGTCACGCTGACGAACCTGAAGCCCGGCGAACTCGACCGCATCTGCGCCCAAAAACTGTCGCCGATGTATATTTCGATTCACGCGACCGACCCCGAAACCCGTGGCAAAATGCTCGGACGACGCCAAGCCGAACCGATTCTGCCAATCTTGGAGCGGCTCGCCGATGCCCGGATTCAGTTTCACGGGCAGGTCGTTCTGTGTCCCGGCTACAACGACGGCGACGCGCTCACGCAAACGATCACCGAACTTGCCGCGCTTCACCCCGAAGCGCGGGGCGGTTACGGGGGCATCCTATCGCTCGCGGTGGTTCCGGTCGGCATCACGCAGTTCCGCGAACGCCTCGCGCCGGTCACGGTGGTGTCGCCCGGATACGCGGGGCAACTACTCGACTATGCCGAAACGTACCGCGAAACGTACTGCAAAACGCTCGGTACGCGATTCGTCTACCTGTCGGATGAGTTTTACCTATCGGCGCGTCGTCCGATTCCCACCCGCGCCGAGTACGAAGGCTTTCCGCAACTGGAGGACGGCATAGGTTTGGTGCGCCTGTTTCTGGACGATTTAGCGACGCTCGAAAAGCGATTGCCGAAGCGCGTCCCGACGCCGCGCTCGTTTACCTTTGTCACCGGGGAAGCGGCGTCGCATCTGGTGAACTCTCTCGCCGACCTGCTAAACGGTATCGAAAACGTTTCGGTGAATGTTTGCACCATCGCCAATGCGTTTTTCAAGGGCAACATCAATATCGCGGGTTTGATTGTCGGCGGCGACATCGTGAACGCGCTGGCAGACTTCCCGGTCGGCGACACGGTGATTCTCCCCTCGGTGATGCTCCGCGACGGCGAGAACGTCTTCTTGGACGAAATGACGCTGGACGCGCTCTCGGAACGCCTCGGCAAGCCGGTCATCTCGGTAGAGCGCACCCCGACCGCCGCCGCCGAAGCGGTTTTGGCGCAGCGGTGAGTTTATTTCAGAGATACATTTGTGCGACAGGTGAGCGGCGTTATGCGCGAATGATTCGCGCCGGTTGCCGCGATACGGAACCGTTTCGCGTTCGGCGCGGCGATTGATGGGCGTGAGCGCGGCGTGTCGAAACATCGCGCCGGTGGCGAAATCCGCGCCGAAAATGATATACTATAATCACGTTCGGTTACGGTAACACGAAAAGCCGATACGGAAGGAAAATTACATAGGTTGACTTGTGGCGCGATGCTCCCGATACACCGGGCGGCGTCGCTTTTTTATTGCCGGTTCTGTGCCACAATACGCGCATGGCAGAACTTTTACACGGCAAACGCGCCCTCGTCACGGGGGCGGGGCGCGGTATCGGCATGGAAATAGCGCGGCTTTTCGCGGCGGAAGGCGCGTCCGTTGTGGTGCATTATCGCGGTTCGCGCACCGGGGCGGAAGGAACGGCGCGAATCATCCGCGAGGCGGGCGGCACGGCAACCGTTCTGCAAGCCGACTTGACGGACGAAGGCGACGTTTCCCGGCTACTGTCGGAAACACTCGCGTCGCTCGGCGGCTTGGATATTCTGGTCAACAACGCGGCGGGGTTCGGCGAACTAAAACCGCTCGCCGCGCACACATGGGACGAGGTTGACGCCGAGTGGCAGGCGGTGGTCAAACCGGTGTTTCTGCTGACCCGCGCCTGTGTGCCGGTGCTTGTGGCGCAGAAATCGGGTCGCATCGTCAACCTGTCGGCGACCTTGCTCCAGCGTCCCGCGCCGACTTATGGTGCCCACACGATGGCGAAAGCGGCGGTCTTAGCGTTCACGCGCACGCTTGCCCGCGAAGTCGGCGCAGATAATGTAACGGTGAACGCGGTTTCGCCGGGCATTGCACTGACCGAGTTTTCGCTGTCGCTTCCCGACGAAACCAAAAACGCCGTGCGCGACCGAACGCCCTTGCGACGGTTAGCGACGCCGGAAGACGTAGCAAAAGCTGTGCTGTTTTTCGCGTCGCCCTTAGCCGACTTCATCACCGGCGCGAACCTTGCGCCGGACGGCGGGCTGGCGGTGCTGTAGGTTTGGCGTCCGGCAACGCTTCGAGGTTTTGCTCGGCGGTGGTGGCGGTGAGGCGGCTGGCGTCGTAAGCCAAACCGCGCCATGATTTCGCGGCGGCGTTCGCATACTCGCCGAACTCAATAGCGTTTCGACGCGGCGACTGGTGCGAACCCAGTTGGTACGAATATAGCGACGCCGCGCCGAATGTTTTGCGCGATGCCATGCCGTCGCCGTTGCCGTCCACTGGGGGCGGCAGTTTTTTCGCGTTGTCCCATAACACAAACGCGCCGTTCTCGGTGATGCCGAACGCAATCCGGTCGTCTATAAACAGCGGCAAGGTGGCGTTTGCGCCGTGCACAACGGGAAACAGGCGCGTCAGTTCGGCGACATTAACGCCCGTGCGAAACGCGGCGAGCGCGACGCGAGCGTCTTCGTGCGGCAAAATCATATCAGGGTTGAGCGAGACGTTAGCGGGGCGTTCGGC
>JACMIU010000031.1 GCA_014380985.1 Armatimonadota bacterium
AAACGGAAAACATAATGTTCCACGCGATGTTGTAACCTGACGCCGCACTCATCACGTTCAACACGAGATAAAAGAAGAGTGGTAAGTAAATCGCGCCGATGACGCTTAGTCGAACCCGCTTTGTTGTCCAACCCGCGTAGGCGGACAGCAAATACGGCACTGTGCCAAACGCAATAATTAGAAAATTACCGATTGAGGAAACGTTTTCGAGCCGACTTTGCGGCAGTGTGACCCAAAAAGAAAGGAATAAATACGACGCGACTATGTGTATTAGCATGGGCGCGAAGCCCCATACCAGTTGCGCCCGCGTCAGCGGTTCGGTTTGCGTTGTCGCCGTTATCGCTGTTTTGACGGGCGCGACGGTTCCAACCTTTTCGCCGAGCGAACGCCGCACGGCGTCCGGCGACAAGCCGAGTTCAAGCCCCAGCGTTTCGATTTGCTCCGCCGTTAGTGGCGCGTCGGCTTGTTTTTCCTGCTCAATTTGCGCCGCCCGCGCCAGCACCTCGCGCACGGTTTCACTATCGTAGACGGGCGCGGCGGGCGTCGTGGTTTCGGTCGGTTCTTGGAATCGTTGCATCGGGGATATTGTAGCAGACGTGGCAGGGAAATCGCCCCCTTCCGGCGAACAGGTAGCGCAGGAGCATTCGATAATGGGATTTACGTTCACGACGCCGGGGCGCGTAGTTCACGAATGGGGCGGCGCGACGGGCGGACGACTCGCCGACGAAGCCAAACGTTTCGGCACAAGCCCACTGGTGGTTGCCGGGGCGTCGCTACAAAAATCGGGCAAACTGGACGCGATTCTCGACACGCTTCGCCGCGCCGGTTTGTCGCCGACTGTGCATACCGGCGTCCCGCCCGAACCCGATTTGGACGCCCTGCAAGCCGCGATGAACGCCGCCGAATACGCCGATTCGGTAATTGCGATTGGCGGTGGGTCGGTCTTGGATGTGGCGAAGGGCGCGGCGGCACTCGCGGGAACCGGGGCTTCAGCGCGGGACTACCACGCGGGGCGCGTCGCCGTTCCCGACGCGGTTAGTCGCCCGATTATCGCCGTGCCGACCACCGCCGGAACCGGGAGCGAGGCGACGTGGGTCGGCGTCTACACGGACAAGGAAGCCGGGCGCAAGGCGAGTATTCGCGGCGGGGCGATGATGCCTGTTGTCGCGTTTTTGGATGCAGAACTGACCGTGAGTTGCCCGCCCGATGTCACCGCGTATTCCGGCATGGATGCGTTTGTGCAAGCGGTCGAAGCGTACACGTCGGTCGGCGCGAACCCGCTTACGGATGCTTTGGCGTTCGACGCGGCAAAGCATATCGCGGGAAATCTTTTCGCTGCGTTCGACGACGGCGCGGACAAAGACGCTCGTAAGGCGATGCTTCTGGCGTCGTACATGGCGGGTGTGGCACTGAACACGTCGCGCTTAGGTTTAGTGCATGGCTTGGCGCACCCCGTCGGCGCGGTAACGGGCGCGGCGCATGGTCTACTGTGCGGCTTGCTGTTCCCGGAAGTAATTCGGTTCAACGCCGCGCACGTCGGCGGCAAATACGAAGCCGTCAACGCCGCCGCTTACGATGCGCCGGGCGGCGACACGCTCGCAGGAATGGTGGAGGCGTCGCTTTCCGACATGAGGATTCCCCATCGCTTGTCGGAAATCGGGTTGCGCGAGCAGCATATCGAAGCCGTCGCGCAGGAAGCCATGACATCGGGTAGCACGAAAGCGAACCCGCGCCCGGTGACAATAGACGACGCCCGTGCTGTGCTTTTGTCGTGCCTGTGAAAACGGTACAATACGGCGACACTTAGAAAGAATCGGTGAACGATGGAGCGGTACGATTTGCTCGTTATCGGTGGCGGTATCAACGGTCTCGGCATCGCGGCGGACGCGGCGGCACGGGGCTTGA
>JACMIU010000260.1 GCA_014380985.1 Armatimonadota bacterium
GCGCATTTTATCGGTTTCAACGATGGTTTTTGCTTCACTGGTCATATGCGGGTTCGGCTTCGGGATGCAACCCGCCACCGCGCAGACCGCGCCCCCTACGGCAATCACTCCGGTGCGAAAAACGGTCGTGCTGGAAATCAGCAATAAGGTTGGGCTTGTCACGGTGCGCGAAAAAGACGGAGCGTTTTTGTTCGCGCAGGTGCTTGCCGCGCCTTCGTCCGACCTGCATATCGAGGTTGACCCTAACGGTAAGGACGCTTCGGGTAAAACCCGTGACTACCGCTTGACACTGCGGGACGCGGAGAAAAAGGCATTATGGGCAATATTGCTTGGCGATGGCAAGCCCAGTTCTTTTAGTTTTAAGTCCAGTACGGGAGAAAATGACGCCGGGGTAATTATTTCTATGACCCCGTACACCGCACCTTTAACACCTTCAGAAGACAAAACTACCACAAGCACAACACGAATCATCTTGCAAAAGAATAACAAGATGTTGCGCGGCGAAATGTTGGACGAGGACGGTGGCGGATTTCGTTTAGAAACAAACAACGATTCTATGGTGATGTTCGAGCGCAAGGACGGCAAGTGGACGGAAAAAACGCGGGCGTCCATGAATCAAGCAGACGGCACGGCAGTAATCGTTAATGGCGGCAAAACCTCTTCTGCCACGTGGGGAGAACATTTCGCCACTTTGAAAGATAAAGCAGGAACGGTGACGTTCCGCCCCGAAGTCCGTGACGGTAAAAAATATATAGCCATGGACTTCGGCAATCGGCTCGTTTTGCTTGAAATCGAAAACGATTTGTATTCGTGGGGATTCAGCGACGACGGCGCGATTGTCGTCAGCAAGAACGCGCCGTAGTGGCGTTTTCGGAGGGTTTATCCTCCGTCGTCTGGTCGCGCTTCTTTCAGCCGTTCGTCCAGAACCCGCCGCGCTTCGTCCAGTGTTTTGCCGCCGACAATCGAACGGGCAACGCTGGACATGGCGACTTCGGCGAGACCGCGTCCGGCGTTATCAAGGGCGTCCATCGCCTCGCGCACCTGTGCGTGGTCTGTCGCGGTGTTTCGCACGGCTTGCAAGCGCGATAGCGCGGCTTCCACGGTTTCGCGCTCGGCTGTAGCGATCGCATCGCCGTAGCCCGTTAGCAGTTTGGTCGCGCCGGCGATCGCGGCGTCGGCTTCGTTCCCCATATCGGCAAGCATTCGCGCCTTGAAATCAGCGTCAGCGTTCACGAACGATTCGCGCACCATGCGCCGCACCTCGCCATCGGCTAAACCATACGTCGGCTTGACGCGAACGTCGGTTTGCGCCCCGGAACGCTTTTCGGTCGCCGACACGCGCAGGATTCCGTTCATATCGAGGAAAAAAGTGACCTCGATTTGCGGTAATCCGGCGGGCATAGGAGCGATTCCACGCAGTTCGATTCGCGCCAAACTCCGGTTGTCCGCCGCCATTTCGCGCTCGCCCTGCACCACGTGAAGCAGTACCACGGTTTGCCCGTCCACCGATGTAGTGAACTCCTCTTTCGCCGACGACGGGATTTTCGCGTTACGGAACAGCAGTTTTTCCGTTGCGCCGCCCGCCGTTTCGATGCCGAGCGAGAGCGGCGTCACATCTAAAAGAAGCAGGTCGGTGCGCCCCGATGCCAGAATATCGGCTTGCACCGCCGCACCAAGGGCGACCACTTCGTCGGGGTTGACGCCGGTATGCGGAGCCTTGCCAAATAGTTTTGCCACGGCATCACGCACGGCAGGGACGCGGGTCGAACCGCCGACCAGCACCACTTCGTCAATGTCGGCGGCGGTCAGCCCGGCGTCCTTTAGCGCGGTGCGGCAGGGCGCGAGGGTACGCTCAATCAGCGGGGCTATCAGCGACTCGAACGTTTCGCGGGTCACGGTTTGCACCGCCGTATCGCCGTTGGGCAAGTGGATATGCGTGTCGAACTTTAGCGCGTCCGACAGGTGACGCTTCGCACCCTCCGCCGCGACGCGGAAAGCGGCGCGTAGTTCGGCGGGCGGCGCGGCTTCGTTCATGCCCATGAGCAAGTGGTTCGCCAGCGCGTCGTCGAAGTCGTCGCCGCCGAGGTGCGTGTCGCCGCCCGTCGCCAGCACGTCGAAGACGCCTTCTTCGAGGCGCAGAAGCGACACGTCGAACGTGCCGCCGCCGAGGTCGTAAACCGCTATAGTCGCCGACTTTTTATTTTGCAAGCCGTAGGCGAGGCTCGCGGCGGTCGGCTCGTTGACGATTCGCACGACTTCCAAGCCCGCGATTTCGCCCGCGTCTTTGGTCGCCTGTCGCTGAGCGTCGTTGAAATACGCCGGAACGGTGATTACGGCTTTGGACACGGGTTCGCCCAGAACCGCTTCGGCGCGGTCTTTCAGGGTGCGTAGAATATGCGCGGCGACTTCCGGCGCGGTGATCTGGTTTTCGCCTAAGTCACCTAATTTGATGGTGGCGACATCGGCGCGGTCGGGCGACAGGGCGTAGGAAAGGTTGGCGGCTTCGCCTTGCGCGTCGGCGTAGCCCTTGCCCATCAAGCGTTTCGCACTGTAGACGGTACGCGCCGGGTCGGTGAGCAGGTGCGCTTTCGCCGGTGTGCCGACAAGCGGCGCGGAACCGTCCGCCGGGAAAAAGACGACGGACGGCAAAAGCGTTTCGCCGGTTTCGGGGTCGGCTAAAATCTGCGGCACACCGTCTTTCGCCACAGCGATTAGCGAATTGGTCGTGCCTAAGTCAATTCCAACAATTCTGATAGGAAGGGGGTTACTCATGCGGTTAGTTTACCCTATCGCGTTTGCAGGGTAACACGTAGCGAAAGCCCCCTTCCATGGTTATCGGTCGCCTTATCTTAGCGTTCATCAACGCCGTCTCCCGCGTCTTCACCGGCGTCCGCCCGCCGAAGGAGGTTATCGCGGAGATGCCCCCACCACCGAAACCGGTGAAAGTGGAAAACGCCGCCGCGTCAACGCCGACCGACGAACTGCATTCGTCCGATTTGTCGCAGGTAAGCGGCGTGGTCGGTTACGGCAAGGAATTGTTCAAGCGGTTCACCGGCGACCAGTGTCCGGCATGGGCAGCGTCGCTGTCGTTCTTTTCGATTATCTCACTACCGTCGGTGCTACTATGCGGGCTTGCCGTGATCGGTTTTCTGATAAAATCGCCGCAGGAAGCCGCCGCGAAAGTGGAGCAGGTCATTACGCAACTTTTGCCGGGACAAACCGCCCGAAGGGCGACGCTCGGCGATACCGACAAAAAGCCGACCGCGGCGTCAAAAGAGACCGCGAAGGGTATTTTGCAGGAACTGAATATCGAAAAGTCGGTGGAGGAGATTCGGGAGCGGCGCGGTTGGACGGCGTTTATCGGAATCGGGCTTCTCCTCTGGTCGGCTATACAGATTTTCGTGAACGCCTCGACGCCGATAAATGCCGCGTTTCAAGCCAAGGAAACGCGCAACTTTTTCCAGTTGCGCCTAACCGCACTCGGTTTGTTGTTCGGCACGGGTATTTTGTTCGTGCTGTCACTGCTCCCCGCCGCCGGGGTACAGGTGATTAACTCGCTACGGGTGTTCGGCACACTGCCCGACCCGTTGCCACTTGCTATACAGATCGTTTTTTGGGCAATGGCTATCGCGGTAAATGCTCTGCTTTTCACAGTGATATACCGCTTCCTGCCGTCCCCGACTGCGAAGGTTTCATGGCGCGATGCAAGTTTCGGCGGCATTACCGCGGCGGTGCTTTGGGAGCTCGCAAAGCAGGGTTTCGCGCTGTACCTTCAGCGGCTCGGCGGCGCGGAAAGTTACAACAAACTGTACGGTTCACTCGGTTCGATCTTCCTACTCATCTTCTGGATATACTATACTTCGATGATTTTGCTACTGGGGGCGGAAATCGCCAAGTTGTACGGCGATGTACAGAACGCGAAAAAGGTTCCGGCGACGCCTTAAACAAATCGCGTATAATAAACGGTGACAAAAACAGCATCGCTCCTTTCGCGCTTTCGA
>JACMIU010000261.1 GCA_014380985.1 Armatimonadota bacterium
CGGCGGGCTGGAGAAAACCGCCGCGACCGCGACCGCCCTGCCCGCGACCGGGCAACCGTTTCCGAACTTTGTCCGCGTCACGATGACCAAGTCCGCGCCGAACGGGAACGACACGCAAGCGATTGTGCCGATTCCCGCAGCCATTAGCAAGGGCGATACTCTCCGGGTGACGATGTATGTGCGCGGCAAGAAACCCGGCGGCGCGGCGGCGGAAGCCAACTTGTACATCATCAAAAACGCCCCCCCGTGGACAAACAACGGCACGACGCGCCTTCAAGCCGTTCCCGGCAAGCCAACCGAATGGCGGCGCGTGTCGCTCGCATTCACGGCGGTAGACGATTACGCGGCGGGCGAAACAGCGGTTTGCGTTCACCTCGCCTACGGGGCGCAAACGTTCGACATCGGCGGGTTGACCGTGACCAACTACGGCGGCACTGCAACCGAGCAGGATATTTTGGAGCGAGACGCCATCGAAGCACCGACGCGCACCGTCACCATCGCGGTTGACCGCAAAGTCGTCCGGCAAACCATGACCGGGTTCGGCGGCAATTTCGTATCGTTCGGCTATGGCACGGCGAGTGATCCGGTGGACAAGTACATCACGAAAAACCTGCGCGTGGATCATGCCCGCGTCGGCATCGTACTACGTGATTTCCTCAAGGACGACGGCACACTCGACCGCTCGAAGCCGCTTCTCGGCGGTGTGTTCGACTTGATGAAGCAAATGCAGACGCGCAAAACGCCGCTTGTCGCCAGCGTTTGGAACCTGCCGAACAGTTACGTGCAAAACCCCGACGCCGAGAATCAGCGGCGTATCAAGCCGGAAAAGCGCGACGCGGTTATTTCCACGCTGACGCAGTGGCTGACGATTGCCCGCGACGAATATGGCGTGACCGTTCCTTACGTGTCGTTCAACGAGGCGGATGGTGGGTACTCGATTCTCCTGCCGCCCGATGACGCCCGGTATTTCGTGATTAACGGCGGCAAGGCGTTCGCCAAAGCCGGACTGAAAACCAAGTGGCTTTTAGGCGACACGGCGAACGGCGGCGGTTTCCCCGCATACGCGAACGCGATTCTGTCCGACCCGGCGACCCTGCCGTACTTAGGCGCAGCGTCGTTCCACGGTTGGGATTCGCTGTCGGCGTCGGACGACTCGTACCGCGCTATCGCAACGCTTGCCAAAAAGCACAACAAACCGGTGTGGTGTCTCGAAGCGGGGTACGACGCGCAGTTGTGGCAAAAACAACCGTCGCCGTTCGGCACGTGGGACAACGCGCTGAAAATCGCCCAGTCCTATGCCCGGTGCATCACGCTCGCCGAAGCGTCGGTGATAGATTACTGGCAGTATCGCGGCGACTATCCGCTTGTCGGCGGCAAGGACGCCACCGAACCGTTCCCGGCGTACCGCGTGATTGAGATGTACACAAAGGCGTTCGCGCCCGGCACGAAAATCGTGACGACAATGGGCGGCGCGGACGGCGTATACACGGTCGCCGGGCTTGCGCCGACAACCGGCAAACTATGTGTGCTGATTGTGAACACGGGCGGCGCGGCAAAGGTGACTCTAACAGGGGGAAGCCCCGGCGCGAAGTATGCGGCAAGCAACCGCGCCCGCAACAGAGTGGCGACGCCCTCCGCCATCACCGACAAGGCCGGTCGCACCGCGCTATATCTCACGCCGCGCTCCGTGACCATGCTGACAGAGCAGTAAGCACCGGCTACGAAAGCGCAAACGTCGCCGTGACAACGCTCGGCGTTCCGTGCGGTTCGCCCAGCGTAAAGCCGATTTTCTCGCAGACGCGGCGCATCGCGGCGTTCTCCGCTAACACGTCGGCGAACACCTCGGACACGTTTTCGCTTCGCGCTACGTCCAAAAGTCGCCGCAAAAGCGCGGTTCCCAAACCCCGGTACTGGTACTCGTCGGACACCAGTAGCGTGAAGCGGGCGGCGTTTCTCACCTCCACCGTGACGCCCCGCGTTTTCGATAACCGCGCCACGGCGACGATGCGTTCCCCGGCTAAGGCAACAAGGGCGATTTCGCGGTCATAGTCGGTTCCGGCGATTCGCGCCAACCGTTCGTGCGCGGTGCGAGCGTCAAGGGCAAGCGGTTCGAAGTAGCGCAAGGCAACCGTGTTTTCGGACAGCGACTGATGGAACGCCACAAGGCGCGGCTCGTCGTCGGGGCGAATCGGGCGCACGGACAGCGCGTCGCCGCCCTTCACCGTGACGGTTCCCGCGTACTGCGACGGGTACGGGCGAATCGCCGCTTGCGTGATGGTTTCGCCGGGCGCGTACAGCACGACGCGGGCGTCTAACGCGATCATCTTGTCGTGATCCACGAGGAGCGGGTTGAGGTCAATTTCCTTGATCCGCGGGTTTTCCTGCACCAGCGCGGCGAAGCGCACGAGCATTGTTTCCAGCGCGGGCATATCCACCGGGGGACGACCGCGAACGCCGAGCAGTGCCGTGTAGATTTTCGTGCGCTCCATCAGGCGGCGGGCGAGCGTGGTGGTGAGCGGGGGAAGTGCCAGCGACTTGTCGCCGAACACTTCAACCAACTGACCGCCCGTGCCGAACAGCAGAACGGGACCGAACTGCGGGTCGGGTGACGCGCCCAAGATTAACTCGTAGCCGGACAGGTTCACCATCGGTTGCACCGTGACGCCCTCGACTTCGGACGGGGCGTGTCCCGCTTTCGCAACGCCCGCGACAATCGCGGCGAACGCACCGCGCACGGCGTCGGCGTTCTTCAGGTTCAGTTGTACGCCTTGCACATCGGTTTTGTGCGTGATTGTGCGCGAGTTGATTTTGACCACGACCGGATAGCCGAAAGATTCGGCGACCGATACCGCTTCCTCGACCGTTCCCGCGAGGCGCGTCTCCACGGTGGGAATCTCATATGCCGTGAGCAATTGCTTCGACTCGTATTCGGTCAGAAGCGTTCGGTTGTCGGCTTCGATGGTATCAAACAGGCTTGCCGCCTGTGTCTGCGCGTTCGCGGGCGTGTCGCTTTTCGTCCCGGCGGGCGTTTCATACAACCGGTTCAAGTTGTCGGCGTACCGCCATAAATAGTTGAACACGCGGGCGGCTTCGTCGGGGTACGCGAACGTCGGAATCCCCGCGCCGGACAAAACCTGCTCGCCGACGCCCACGGTCGCCCCGCCCATCCACGACGCCAAAACCGGCTTGCCGAGGCTGTTGGCATATTGCGCCAAGCCCTTCGCGGTCGCGGTCGGGTCGGTCATCGCTTGCGGCGTCAGAACGACTAACAAGCCATCGCTCTCGGAATCGTCGGCGCACGTCGCAAGCGTCTGTGCGTACCGTTCCGCGCCCGCGTCGCCTAAGACATCTACCGGATTGTTGTGCGACCAGTGCGCGGGCAGAAAACCGTCGAGCGCGGTCATCGTTTCCGGCGAAATCGCCGCGAGTTCGCCGCCGCCGCTAATCAGGGCGTCGGTCGCCAACACACCGGGTCCGCCCGCGTTCGTGACAATCGTCAGGCGTTTGCCGCGAGGGCGCGGTTGTTTCGCCAGTGCCTCGGTCAGCGCGTACACATCCGCAATCGAATCCACGCGAAGTACACCCACGCGGTCAAACGCCGCGTCCAACACATCGTCCGAGCCGGTCAGCGAACCCGTGTGCGACGCCGCCGCCTTTGCTCCGACATCGGTACGCCCGGCTTTAATCACCAGAATCGGCTTCGTTAGCGCGACTTCGCGTGCCGCCGACAAAAAGCCCCGTGCGTCGCCCACGGTTTCCATATAAATCACGATGCTACTGGTGTTGGGGTCGTCGCCGAGGTAATCGAGCAAGTCGCCCCACCCGACATCCAGCATCGAGCCGAGCGACGCGAACGCGGAAAAGCCGATGCCTTCCTTCAGCGCGTGGTCTAAAACCGCCGTCAGCAACGCGCCGCTTTGCGACAAAAACGCGACGTTGCCCGGTTTCGCCATCGCTTGTGCGAACGTCGCGTTTAAGCCGGTAAGCGGACTCATCACGCCGAGGCAGTTGGGCCCGACGATTCTCATGCCGCCCTGCCGCGCTTCGGCTAAAACCTGTCGCTCCAGTTCGATGCCCGGTGCGCCCGCCTCTTTGAAGCCCGCCGAGATGATAATCGCCCCGCGTACCCCCGCCTCGCGGCATTCACGGATAATGCCGGGAACCGAGGGCGCGGGAGTACACACCACCGCTAAATCCACCGGTTCGGGAACGTCGGCGACGCTTTTGTACGCCCGCACCCCTAACACGGCGGGGCGTTTCGGGTTCACTGGGTACACCGTCCCCCCGAACGGCGACGCCAGCAGGTTCGACACCAGCGTTCGCCCGACCGAGCCAACCGTCTCGGTCGCGCCAATCACGGCAACCGACTTCGGCGCGAAAAACACATTCAGCGCAGGTTTCGTAGCGGCGCGTAGCAAGTCGTGCGCGGGGTCGGTGGTCTGGGTCGGTGTCGTCATACCCCATTGTACCTACATCCGACTTCTTTCTCTTTTTGTTTAGTTTGTTTA
>JACMIU010000262.1 GCA_014380985.1 Armatimonadota bacterium
ATCCCGGTGACGCTGGAACTCGGCGGCAAATCGCCAAACGTTTTCTTCGCCGACGTGACCGCGAAGGACGACGAGTTCGCGTCAAAATGTTTGGAAGGCTTCACGCTGTTCGCGCTCAATCAGGGCGAAGTGTGTACGTGTCCGAGCCGTGCGCTAATACAAAAGACGATTTATCCAACGTTCTTGGAGCGGGCGATTGCACGAACCAAAGCCATCAAAACCGGCAACCCGCTCGATACCGACACCATGATGGGGGCACAAGCATCGAACGATCAACTCGAAAAAATCCTGTCGTACCTCGACATTGGGCAGAAGGAAGGGGCGAGCGTGGCGACAGGCGGACACCGCGCCGACCTCGGCGGTGACCTGTCGGGCGGCTACTATGTAGAGCCGACGATTTTCGAGGGACACAACAAAATGCGCGTGTTTCAAGAGGAGATTTTCGGACCAGTGGTGTCGGTAACATCGTTCGAGGACGAAGCCGACGCCTTAGCGATTGCGAACGATACCATCTACGGCTTGGGCGCGGGCGTCTGGTCACGCGACGGGTCGGTCGCCTACCGGATGGGACGCGGCATACAGGCGGGGCGCGTCTGGACGAACTGCTACCACCTGTACCCGGCGGGCGCGGCGTTCGGCGGCTACAAGCAGTCGGGAATCGGGCGCGAAAACCACAAGATGATGCTCGATCATTACCAGCAAACGAAGAATCTGCTCGTGTCGTATGATCCGAACCCCCTGGGGTTCTTCTGATGACCGACACCCCAACGGTTGAGCGCGTGACGTACACGCCGCAAGCCGCCGCGCTTTTGGATACCCTGAAAGCGCGGCACGGCGATTTGCTGTTCCACCAGTCGGGCGGGTGTTGCGACGGTTCTTCGCCGATGTGCTATCCGGCGGGCGAATTTCGCATCGGTTCGCGGGACGTTTACCTCGGCGACGTGTACGGTTGCCCGTTCTACATGAGCGGGGCGCAGTTCGCGCTGTGGCGGCACACGCATTTGACCGTGGATGTCGTTGCGGGGCGCGGGGGCGGGTTCTCGTGCGAATCGCCGGAAGGCGTTCGCTTTCTGATCCGCTCGCGCCTGTTCACGCCGGAGGAGACGGCGGCACTCGCGGAAGCCGGGGAGCCGCCGACCGGCGCACAGTAGGGACGGGGCTACTTGCCGCCGGTGACTTCCAAAATCGCGCCAGTCGTGAAACTGGAATCACCGTGCGATGCGAAGTAGACATACGCCGGGGCTAACTCTTCGGGTTGCCCCGGTCGCTCCATCGCCACTTCATGCCCAAAGTTTTTGACTTCGCTTACGGGCATGGTGGCGGGAATTGCCGGTGTCCAAACCGGTCCCGGCGCGACGCAGTTGACGCGAATCTTGCGCGGGGCGAGTGCTTGTGCGAGCGATTTGGTGAAAGCGTGAATCGCGCCTTTGGTCGCCGAATAGTCCACCAGAATCGGGATGCCGACGATACCGACGATACTTCCCGTGTTGATAATCGTGTCGCCCTCGGTCATGTGTTTCGCGGCGGCTTGCGCCATGTAGAAGTAGCCGAAAATGTTGGTTTCAAAGGTGCGGCGAAAATCCTCGGCGGTAATGTCCTCAAACTTTTCCTGTGCCTTCTGGTACGCAGCGTTGTTGACCAGAATGTTTAACGCACCGAACGCTTTCACGGTTTTCGCCACGGCGTCCTTGCACAGTTCCTCGCTACGCACGTCGGCTTGAATCATCAGGCAACGCCCGCCGTGCGACTCGACCATGCGGCACGTTTCGGCGGCGTCATCGTTGCTTTCGTTGAACAAAATCGCTACGTTCGCGCCCTCTTTGGCGAACGCGACGGCGACGGCGCGACCTATGCCGCTATCCCCCCCAGTGATTAGGGCGGATTTGCCGCGCAGTTTGCCCGCCGCTCGGTACTGCGACAGGTCGGAATCGGGCGCGGGTTTCATGTCGGACTGGCTTGCCGGGAACGGCAACTGTTGCGCGGGAATCTCGTTTGCCATCGGGCGCGGTTCGTTGTTGTCCATGAAGTGTTTTCTTTTCTAACGGGTTCTTCAAACGCGGAAGAGGATGTCCGTGTTCCGTTATCACTTACCCACTTCGACGAAAAGGTATGCAAACAAGTTGCCCTCGCCGTGTTTCGTGCTTAGCCTTTACGGAGCGAGGCTTGTGCCAAAAGCGTTTGTTGACGCCAATGCCGTGGCGTTACGACTTATTTTTCCACACAGGTAGCGTCATCTAGCCAGATTGTGCCGGGGGTTTTCACGCGAACAAATAAATACGTGTCTCCATCCTTGCTGATGATCGGACACTCCAATGAAATGCGTTGCCATTCGGAATCGGCGGTAACGGTTTTCGTTCCATTATACGTGTAGTCACCGTTCGCCTGCCGAAGCGCGTACTCCACCTCTACCGGCTTTTCCGCGCACACCCAAATCGCGCTTTGGTAGGTTTTGCCCACGGTCAGATTCACGTTTTGTACGAACTGCACGGCATCCGCGTCGGTCGCGCCCCGTACAACTTTCTTGACCTCGATTTTCTGGCTGGAAAGTCCGCTGTGAAACCGCGTGGTGTCCTGTGAGTAAACGACTTCGACCCGCGCCCAACTCGAATCGTCGTGCCAAGAGATCGCTGTTTGACCGACAGGTTTACCGACGTTTGAATACGGAACTACGGGGGTGTATCCATCCTCGAAACCAGGGTTTTTCGCCAATTCCCCGTGGGGCGCGGGCATTGCTGAAGCCACCTGGGTTGTCCCCGTGACGCCCGATGTGCGACGGTTTATCACGGCAAGCAAGACAGGAATCGTAATTGCTATCAACATCAGCACGATTCCGGCAGGCTTTAGAATAATTCGCATACTTTTTCTTTCTTCGAGCATAGGTGGAGAGAACAATACGATTTCGCTCCGCTATCCATTCGGCGAGTCGGAAGCATGCCGGGGGATCGGTACGCCTCTTATTCCATGGTCGGCTTTTTCACAACTGCACTTTAGGGCGATTTCGTTTCGATCTTTAAGGGGGTATAATTTCCGCGGTTGATCTTATCAACCGCGACAAAACGGTCGCACTGGAGAAAAATTATGCAATACACGCACCTCGGACGTACCGGGCTATCGGTGTCACGCCTGTGCCTCGGAACCATGAACTTCGGACCGCAAACCACCGAACCCGATTCGTTCGCCATCATGGACGCCGCCCTCGATAACGGCATCAACTTTTGGGACACCGCCGACGTTTACGGTTGGGCGGAAGGCGAACGTATCACGGAAAAGATCATCGGCAACTTTTTCGCGCAAGGCGGAAGCCGCCGCGAGAAAACCGTTATCGCTACCAAACTGTACGGCGGTATGGGCAAGTGGCCCAACGAATCGCGCCTGTCGAAGGTTCGCATCCGCAACGGCGTTGAAGGCTCCTTAAAAGCCATGCAAACCGATTACTTAGACCTGATTCAAATGCACCACGTTGACCGTGATTGCCCGTGGGACGAAATCTGGGAAGCGTTCGAGCAACTGCAAACGCAGGGCAAAATCCTCTACGTCGGGTCATCCAACTTCGCCGGTTGGCATATCGCGCAGGCGAACGAACAAGCGAAAAAGCGCAACAACTTGGGGCTTGTCGCCGAGCAGTCGAAATACCACCTCCTGTGCCGCTATCCCGAACTCGAAGTGGTTCCGGCTTGCAAGGAGTACGGCTTGGGGATAATCCCATGGTCGCCGCTTGCTTCGGGGATTTTAGGCGGTGCGCTCAAAAAGGCGAGCGAAGGACGACGGGCGCAGGAAGGCGTCCAAAAGGACATCGAAAACAACCGCCCGGCTCTCGAAAAATGGGAAGCACTGTGCGCCGAAATGGGCGAAAACCCGGCGAGCGTTGCGCTGGCATGGCTCCTCTCAAACCCGGTTGTCACCGCGCCGATTATCGGTCCCCGCACCGTGGAACAACTAACGGACAGCCTCCGCACCCTCGAAATCACGCTGGACGCGGACACGCTGAAAAAGATTGACGACATCTTCCCGGCGGTCGGCTTGTTCGGCAACGAG
>JACMIU010000263.1 GCA_014380985.1 Armatimonadota bacterium
AAAATGCACGGCGAGTTCGCGCTTGCACTCGCGCAGTTGGGCGAGGGTTCCGGGGGGCAGAGCGATTTTTTGCGCCACGGCATCGAGGCGGGTACGGGCATCATCAAACGCGGATGGGGCAGGGGATGTCGAATCATTCATAGGCGGTTGATTCGCCGCGCTGGTTTGGGTTTCCTGCCCCGCGTCGGTCACTTAGCGCGGCAAGCGACAGAGATTGTCTGATATACCGATACTCACAAAGCAATCATTGGCTGTATTTGAAGTGATGCAGGATGCAGTAAACCCCGCCCCAGAAGAACACAAACGATCCTATCATTCCCAAGGCTGTCAAACGCACGGTGCTGATCTCAAGATTCTTGGGCAGGTGACGTATGTATTCGACCACAATCTGAATGAGCAGACTGCCGATGGTTAACGCTATGCCTAAAATTAACATACGCTTCCAGTATACTCATGCCGGTACGGGCTTCGACGCCGACGTTTTAGAGCGGCAAGCCGGGTTCGACTTGCCGCCCGAAACAAACGATTCCGAGGAATGAACCCTACCCGTCTATCGCGTCTAAGATGAGCGACACACCGCCCAGAATACCCGCGTCGTCGCCGAGTGTCGCCGGGACAATCGGACACGATTTCACCAGCGACGGAATGCCGTTCGCAAGACACGCCCGGCGAATCGGCTCCAGAATCAGGTCGCCCGCTTGCGACACGCCGCCGCCGATGACGACCATTTCGGGATTCAGCAGGTTAATCATCGAGGCGATGCCGATGCCGACGTAGCGACCGGTTTCCTCGAACGTTTCAATCGCCAGCGCGTCGCCTTCTTCCGCCGCGTCGGCGATTATCTTCGGGGTCAGCAAGTGCCAGTCGTAGCCGACACGTTCGGCGAGAATTGACTTGCGTCCGTCGCAGATCTTGCGCGAAGCGCGTTCGACAATCGCCGCGATCTGCCCCATAGATTCAAGCGAACCGAATGCCGCCGAACCGCCGCGTTCGCCCGCCGCGATAATGATATGCCCGATTTCGCCTGCGCCGCCGTTCGCACCCGTCCACAACTTGCCGTTCAGGATGATACCGCCGCCGATACCCGTGCCGAGCGTGACCATCACCATCGTTTGAACGTCGCGCCCCGCCCCGAAGCGAAACTCGCCTAAAGCGGCGACGTTGGCGTCGTTTCCCATGATTACCGGCAAACCGATTTGCGCCGTGACTGGTTCGGCAAGCGCGACGTTGCGGTACGGTAAACCGTCCTCGTAAAAGTTCGGAGCCCAGATGACCACGCCGTTCTTGTCGTCAATGTGACCGGGAACGCCGATACCGAGACCGGCAATCTCTGACTTCTTCACGCCCGCCGAGGCAATGGCGGTTTCGGCGGCATCGGCGATTCGCCCCACTGTGTTGCGAATCCCTTCCGTCGCGTTCGACGGCGCACGACCGGAGCCTAAAATCTTACCGGTATGATCGGTAACAGCGGCGCGAACATTGGTTCCGCCGAGGTCTACGCCCAGAATATAGAGGGCTTGTTTGTTGATTGCCAGCATTTTCGATTGTCCTTTGTGCGGCGACTCGTTGCCGCGATTTACGTCAAACAGTTTCGCGTTTCGGTTGCGGTTTTCCTGCGCGATGTTTCCGGCATGGCAGGAAGCGGCGCAGTGTTCGTGTAACCTAAGCGAAACGGATACCGAAATTATGACCGACACTTTTACGATACCAGCCGATATTGCTACCGCCGCCGAACGCGCTCGCGTTTTGCGCGATACTCTCGCCGCGCACAATATCGCTTATTATGTTCACGACGCGCCCGCCGTCAGCGACGCCGAATACGACGCCCTGATGCGCGAACTGGTCGCGCTCGAAGAAGCGTTCCCGGAAAGCGTCACCGGCGATTCGCCGACACAGCGCGTCGGTGCGGCTCCTTTAACCGCGTTTGGGACGATTACACACGGCAAGCAGATGCTGTCGCTCGGCAATGCGTTCAGCGCGGACGAACTGCGCGAGTTCGACAAGCGGGCGAAACGCACCCTTGGCATGACCGAACCCGCCCCGATTGAGTATTTGTGCGAACTGAAATTGGACGGTTCCGCTGTTTCGCTGACCTATGAAAAAGGCGTGCTAACGCAAGCGGCGACTCGTGGCGACGGCGTGACCGGCGAGAATATCACGCAAAACGTGCGCACGATTCGCGGTTTGCCGCTCAAACTGTCCGGGGACAATTGCCCCGAACGCATCGAAATACGTGGCGAGATTTTCCTGCCGCACAACGAGTTCGCCCGTGCCAACGCTGACCGCGAGCAGAGCGGCGAGGCGACCTTTGCCAATCCGCGCAACGCCGCCGCCGGTTCTTTGCGGCAATTAGATTCGAGCGTCACGGCGAAGCGTGGACTTCAGATTTACCTGTACGCCCTCGGCGAATCGAAAGGCTATGCCCCCGAATCGCAAGCCGAACTGCTGGCGCAACTGCGCCGCTGGGGCTTGCCGGTCAACCCGGAAGCCAGGCTTTGCGCCGATATTGACGCGGTGGCGGCGTTTGTCGCAGCGTGGGACGAAAAGAAAAACGCGCTCGGCTACGACACCGACGGCGTGGTCGTCAAAGTCAACGACTACCAGTTGCAAGCCGAACTCGGTCAGGTTTCCCGTGCGCCGCGCTGGGCTATCGCCTACAAATACCCGGCGATGCAGGTGGAAACTATTGTCGAGGACATCGTCGCGCAGGTCGGCGGAACCGGCGCACTCACGCCGCTCGCGTTCCTAAAACCGGTGCGCGTCGGCGGCGTCGAGGTGTCTCGTGCCACGCTCCACAATCAGGACGAAACCGACCGCAAGGATGTTCGCGTCGGCGATACCGTGGTCGTGCAACGCGCCGGGGAAGTCATCCCGGAAATCGTGCGCTCCGTGCCGGAAAAGCGACCGGAAGGCACAACGCGGTTCGTAATTCCTGCTGTGTGTCCATCGTGCGGCACGGCAACCGTTCGCGCCGAAGGGGAGGCGGTGGTGCGTTGCCCGAACGCCGAGAGTTGCCCCGCGCAGTTTCAGCGACGACTGGAGCGGTTCGTATCCCGCGACGCTT
>JACMIU010000264.1 GCA_014380985.1 Armatimonadota bacterium
CATCGAACCGGTCACGGTGGTAATCAGGCAAAACAACGCCGCGAGTGCCGCCGCCGCCGCCGACTTGATGTCGTCCATCGGTTGTCGTCCTTTCGTCAGATAACGCACCCCGAACCATCCGGCGACAAACGCCGCGACCACCGACACAATCGCGTTGGGCAGATGGAGGGACACCATCGGTGCGAGTTCGGGGACTTGAAATCCGAACGCCGGGGGCAACGCCAAAAACACGTAACCGACACCCACGGCGAACCACCCGAACAGTATGGAATTGGCAAGGATGTTTTTCATATTTCTGCGATGCGCGCTAATCCGCCCAAACAAAACCAAACAACAGTAGCGATGTCGTCACCGAAATCACCGTGTACGACGCTAAAACCTGTACGTCGCCGATGCCCGGCGCGAACGCTCCGGCTTCGTTTCCGACGCCCAGTGCGGCTTTCGTGCCATGCACCGCCGCGACAAACAGGGGAACCAGCACCGGGAACGACAGCGCGGCAAGCAAGCCGCCCCGCGCCGACGACAGCGCGACGAGTGCCGCCATCGTGGTAAAGGTCGCCGCCGTTCCAATCGCGCCTAATGTACTTACGCAAAAAAGGAGCGGCAGGTTCGCCACTTTTGCTTGCAGAATCATAAGCAAAAGCGGGGTGCTTACCGCCGATAGCAACAATAATAGTAGCGCGTTTGCCGCGAACTTGCCCGTCCAAACCGCCGTTCCCGGCGCGGAGAGGCGCAGTGCGAGCGCGGTTCCGCGCTCCTCCTCGGCGACAAACACGCGCCCCAGACCGGTTGCCGCCGTGAACAGCGTCAGCACCCAGAGCAAACCGCTTGCCGTTTCGGGCGTCGCCACTGACCCGGCAAGCGATAGCGCAATCAGCGTCAAGGCGCACAGCGCGAACAGTCCGACCGCTAAAACCGCGACCCGCGACCGGTACTCGGTACGTAGTTCCTTGCCAAAAACAGCGAGCGCGGCGCGTGTCCACGCCCGCCCTGTCAATGTACCGTCCCTACGGCGAACCGTTCGTCCGCCCAAGTCGCTTCGCGTTCGTCGTTCGTGGCAAGAATCGTCACGCCGCCGCGTTTTTTTTGCGCCGTGATCACTGCTTCTACCAACCTGACCCCGCCCGCGTCCAAAGCAAGGCTCGGTTCGTCCAAAAGCAAAACCGGCACATCGCCGCCGCGCAGGGCGAACGCGAGGCGCAAACGTTGCCGCATCCCCGACGAATACGCCGAAACCCGGTCGTTGCCGCGCCCGTGCAGTCCCACGGCGTCGAGGCGCGACTTCGCTTCGGTCGCCGACAGGCTTTCGCCGCGCACATCGGCGAAAAAGCGCAGGTTCTCCGCACCGGTCAGTTCGGGATACATCGCTAAGTCGGGGGCGCAATAACCGACCAATTGCCGCCGCGTCGCCGCGTCTAGAGCGTCGCCAATCGCCACCGTGCCGCGTGTCGGACGGAGTAGACCCGCTATGATTTTCAGCAACGTAGACTTTCCCGAACCGTTCGCGCCGACCACCGCGACGCAACACCCGCCAAGTACATCGAGCGATACGCCGCTAAGAACGCGGCGTGACCCGTAGGCTTTGCCGATATTCTGGAGCGAAACGCGCCCGTCGCCGGTGAAACTCATGATTTTCCTAACGGCATTGTATCACCGGTCGGCGCGGACGGGTTCGGCGTTTTCGCGGGAACGGTTATTCGCGGACTGACCGGGTTTGGGGAAGCGGTCTAATACGCGGTCGGCACGAGCAGAAACAAGCCGTGTTCCTCGACGCCCGCCGCGTCGGTGAAGTACCCCGTGCCGGTGATATAGCCGGCGTCGTTGATGCCGTAGGCGTCCTGTAACACCCATCCGCTGTTCGCCGGAATCAGCGTGTTCAAATCTTCGACAACCTGCCCTTCATTACTCACCCGGTAGGCGCGGCTGTTGTCGTCGCCGCCGTATCGGGTTGAGCCGACGAAATCGCGTCGCCGGTTCATATCCGCACTCACGAACTGATCGGGAAGTCCGGCGATGGGATACGCGGTTCCCGTTGCGCCGTTCGCCTGTGCCGGTATCCAGAGAAAAGTCGGATTCGGGTAGCCGAACGTCGCCAGCACCGTGCCATCCTCGCCGAGCGTTTTGCTATCGTATAGCCCCCTCAGTCGCGGAGGAACCAACTCAGTGTAATTTTTCGTGTCGTGCCACAATACCAATTGAGACGGAGGGGAATAGGTATTGA
>JACMIU010000265.1 GCA_014380985.1 Armatimonadota bacterium
AAACCTTTCGACAAACAGATCGTTGTTCGGCTATAGCGACCCCATTGTGTGCAAGTCGCAGAAAGTGATGAGGTACGCCTACTTTGGCGCGAATAAAAGATCCTTTCGAGTGTGAAACGGTGCCACTTCATTGCGGCTCAATATAAGATACCGTAGGGTAAGTAGTTTCGCAAGTTTCTACAGGCTTTGCGAAACCATTTTTCGGCACGCGGTACTATCGGTTCACCGGTGCGGTTGAAGCCCTTATCTCCAGCGAGACGGGAAGCCGCACCACGGTTCTGCGCCCGTGGTCTGCACTTGCCCCGGCGGCAAGAAACTCGGCGAGGATTCGCACCGCCGTTTCGCCGATTTCCTGAAGCGGTTGGCGCACCGAGGTAGTAGGAACCGAAGCGTACTCGCTCATCATCGTGGAGTTGAACGTTACAATGGATAAGTCACGCGGCACGGACAAACCGTAGCGTGGTAAAAAGTCATCATACAACTCGCCGAGAATGTTTTCACCTTCTATAAAAAAAAACGCAGACGGTGCATCGGGTGCGCCGTCTGCAACGCGCTTGATGACTTCCTCCATCGCTTTATATTCCACCAGTTCAAGGTTTGCAGTTGCTTCGTCTGCCGTTGCCATAGCCCCCGCGATTCGCTCCTGCACGAAGGATGCGTTAGACGCGACACGACCGCGAATCACCGCGATACGACGGTGTCCGAGATCGGTCAAATGGGTGATGCCGAGACGTCCCCCCGCTTCGTTGTCGCAGTCCACGCCGAAATAGGGAACGCTACGCGGGGTTGTCGCTTCGCCGGGCAGAACCGAGACATAGACCACCGGCAGATTCGCCCGTGTTACCACCTCTTCAACGAGAGGAGTCCAAACGTTGCCAACCGCGATAACCGCGTCCGCCCCGCCGCCCAATAATTCCTGCCGAAGAGTGTCCGCACCGGGTTCAAGTGCGGTATACAAAAGCGTATTGCGGCGGTAATCAAAGGCTTTTGATAAGATACCACTCAAAATACCGAGGTGGTAGGGATCCATGTTGCCGAATGCCGCCGGATGCGTGAGCAAAACGCCGATGCGTCCGGTGCGTCCGGTCTGCATTTCGCGCACCGCCGAGCGCGGCACGTAATTGAGTTCGCTGACTACGGCTAAAACACGCTCACGGGTTTCCTCCGAAATCCGGTCGGACTCGCGCCCGGTCATGACCTTTGAGACAGTGGCGGGGGATACCCCGGCGCGTTTCGCCACATCGCTGTGTCGGGCGCGGCGCGGAAGGGGAGCGGAATCGGTCTTTTTATGCGGCATAGAGAACGTGATTGTAGCGCAAATCAATCGGCGCGGCAACCGACCGGTTAATGTTTCGATTTTGCAATGCGGAAAGCACCGCGAAATGGTGTCATGGCGCGAACCCGGTCAAGACGCAATTCCCAGAACACGGCTTGAACCCATTTTTCGGCGCGAGGTAACGGGCTACTACTATCAACGCGCTCCCAATCGAAAATCCGTTCCCAACTTCGCTCGATCTGTGCATGATACTTGGCGTCGGGAAGCGGTTTTTGTCGGTAGTAATTCAGACCGTGTTCCAAAAGTTCCGCCTCAAAACGATTATTCTCTTCTTCTGTGTCACTAATATACCAGTACGTCATGCAGTAGTACCACAGGTTGAAATCAGACAGCAGGGTTTCGGTCTCGGACATTTCTATTTCGATCCGTACCCAATCACCCGGTACTACCCAGTGTCGAAACCAGCGCAAATCGGGTTTTCGCCTCGCCTCACCGTGCCGTTGATACCACGCCCAAATCGGCGTCGAACATCCGGCAGGAGGGTTCCCGGCGTGTTGCGTCAGGCGGCGCGTTATCCAGCGGTAGGCTTCGGGGTAATCGCCTACGTGTTCCGATTGCGTCAGATCGCTATAAAAAACGCCCTTTTTCTGCAAAATCTCCCAAACAACAAGCGGCTGAATTGTCCAAAGTTGCATGGTAGCTCAAGGTTTGGGCATGGCGGGCATCGGCGTTGGGGCGGTCTTCACCGGCTTGGTTTGTGTGCGCGAAACGGCGTCCGGGGCTTTCGCCGCGTCCCCTTCGCGCCCGGTGTCGTAAAACGCGAAGTAGCCGACCGCGCCGATAGCGGCAAGCACCAGAAGAAACAAAACCCAAGTCGGCGCGTTGTCACGCTTAGGCGTCGCGTCGGGCGTCACAGGTGGGCGTCCTCCGGCATGGTGGCGAGCAAGTCGCCGGTAGGTTCCTCTAAATCCGGCGCGAAGTTGAGACGGTGACGCAGGTAGGCGAGCAGGGCGCGTTTCTCCTCCGGCGTGAGCGTGGTCAGATCCAAATCCTGTAGGGGACCGCCAATGTCGCCGCCCGCGCTCATTGCCAGCAACGCCATCTCCGCGTCAAGCGCGTCGGTTTCGTCGCCGCTTGCGTCGTGGACTTCGTGATCGGTATTCGTCGGCATACCGGGAGTGTACCCGACCGTGCCGGAAAAAGAACCGGGATGAACGAACCGCCTCGCGTTTGCGTATGTATAAGGAGTGGTATACTGCCCCGTACCTGCGGAAGCGCGGGTAGACTTCGGAAGGATGTGATGCGATTTTGCTTAGTGAACTGCCGAAAGAAATTACCGGCGTGCGCGAGCGTTTGAACGAGCTGGGTGGTCATCTTTGACATTCCTAAACGTGAACAAGAATTAGACGCGCTGGAGTCGGCGAGTGCCGACCCGACACTTTGGGATAACCCCGAAAAAGCGCAGAAAACACTGCGCGAGGCGGCACGGGTGCGCGAGCAAGTCGAGCCGTTCCATGATTTGACGCGCCGCGTGGACGATGCGGCGATGCTTCTGGAACTGGCAGAGTCCGAGTCCGACGCGGCGACGTATGAGGCGGAAATTACCGCCGACCTGCGGAAGATGATCGGCGAAATCGAACGCTTAGAAACGAAGGCACTGCTCACCGGGCAGTACGACGGCGCGGACGCAATCTTGGAAATTGATCCGGGCGCGGGCGGAACCGACTCGTGCGACCTCGCGGCGAGTGTGCTACGGATGTATCTGCGCTGGGCGGAAAAGAATGGCTTCAAGGCGGAGATTGACGAAGAGCAACCGGGAGATGTCGCGGGAATCTCGGCGGCTCGGCTGTTTATTACCGGCACGAACGCCTATGGGCTTTTGCGCTCGGAGTCGGGAACGCACCGGTTTGTGCGTATCTCGCCGTTCAACGCGAACGGCAAGCGGCAAACGTCGTTTGTCGGAGTGCGCGTGATGCCCCTTGTTGACCTGACCGAAGCGGTGAATATCGAGGACAAAGATATTCGCGTGGACGTTTACCGGTCGTCGGGCGCGGGTGGGCAACACGTCAACAAAACGTCGTCGGCGATTCGCATTACGCACTTGCCGACCGGTATCGTGGTGACGTGCCAGAACGAGCGTTCGCAACACCAGAACAAGGAAGTGGCGATGAAGGTGCTGGTATCGAAACTCGCCGAACGCGCCGACCGCGAAGCCGAAGAAAAACTTGCCAAGATTCGCGGTGATATGCGTCCTATTGAATGGGGCAGTCAAATCCGCTCCTACGTCTTTCAACCGTACACGATGGTTAAAGACCATCGGAGCGGCACAGGCGTGACGGATATACAAAAAGTGTTGGACGGCGACATTGAGCCGCTTGCCACGGGCTACCTGAAATGGCGGCGCGACGGCGGCGACAGCGACTCGGAAAGCGGAAACGATGATTTATAGAAAAACGGGAAAAACGGCAATAGGAATCGCGGCGGCGGGACTAATGGTAGGCGTTGGCTTCCTTCCTACGCCGCTCCTCCTGACGCTTGCGGCGTTCGCCGCCGATACGCTCGCTACCGGCAACGTGCGCGAAACCGAAACCGAAGCGGGCAATATCGTCGCCGACGCTTTGCGCGAAACGGGTGGGGCGGAAATCGCCCTTGTTCCCGCCGCCGCGTTCAAGCCGGGCGCGACGACCATGCGCCCGGCAACCGCAGATCAAGCGGCAAGCCTTTTGGAAGTGCCGACCGATGAAGTGGTGATACTGTCTTTGCGCGGGGCGCAGGTATTGGCGGCTTTGGAGCGGTCGGTATCGTTCGCGCCGCAACCGTCAGCCGGGTTCTTACAGGTGTCGGGCGTGAAGTTCTCCTACAACCCCGGCAAGCCGGGCGGGCAACGAATCACCGTGGCGACGCTCACGGGCGGCGCACCATTGGAAGCGGCGAAAACCTACAAAGTGGCGACCACGCGCCCCTTGGCGAATGGGCAACAGGGCTACTTCCAAATCTGGGAGCGCGACCAGATTACGGGCGGAACCGGCAAATCGCTCAAAGTGGCACTCGACGAACGTGCCGCGAAAGCCAAACTTTCCGGCGCGGTGGACGGGCGCATAACCCGGCTTTAGCACATACCGGCGTCAACAACGAAAATCGGCGACGGCATGAAAACGCTGTCGCCGATTTTTTTGGCATCGCACCGATGGACGGATTGCTCAAAATTGCTTAAAATCGGTCAACGTCGCTCAGAAAATCGAGCAAACCATGCGGATTGCTATCGAGTTAGTTTGGTGCGGGCGTCGTGAGTTCAAGCCCTGCTTGATTTTCGGATGCCCATCCGCCCATATCACGTACCAAACCGCCCCGTTGCTCCGGCGTCATCATGGGTAGCAGGGCTTGAAAAATCTGGTTGGGTTGAAGAAGCATCTGCCGCAGTGTTCGAGCGCGATCCTGCGGATTCATACGCGCCAATGCGTTACTCAATCGTTTTGTCTTCTCTTGCTGTTGCTCCTCCGTCAATCCCAGTTCGGATAAATCCTCCTTTTCGGAAGAACGATTCGGGTTAAATAGAAGGTAAACGGGGCGAAGGTTCAGCGTACCGGTAGTTATCAACGCCTTGTCATCCACGATACGCCACCCTAAAACATCCAAAGTGTTGTCGGACACTCCCTTGGGAATGCTCTTGAATAGTCGTTCCTGAATCATCACATAGTCCGCCAGATCGTCGCCTTGATAAGTCGCTTCTTTGCTGGGTTGAGGCAGGTTGATCTTCGTCCAACGCGTCCCTTTTGGCAGACTCTTAACTATCTCGTCAAGTCGTGATTCGAGACTTACCGCATCGGTCACAGGTTTGGGATTAGGAATCAGGGCTTTTGCCAGAACCGTATCTGCTACCACCGTTAAGCCGGTTTCGCGGCTGAAGGTACGAACCGCTGCCCCCAAAAGGCGGGTGTTCTTTTTGACACGTGTGTCCCCTATAGCCGGTGTGCTGTCAGGTGTTTGACTGTGGCAAGCAAGTGTCGGGGTAGCAAAAAGTGCTACGCACGTGAGAAAAGCATGACTGAGTGGCGTACACTGTTGTTTTATGTTCATCTACGCTTATCCTTCCTTGCAACAAACGCCCTACCTCAATCATTAATCATTTGTGACTGTCACCAGCTACGGAATAAGAACTATCTTCGGAGTCCGATCTATAGAGAACCCGCACAAGGCGAAAAAACGGTTATACCAAGTTATACACGGTTATATGGCAAGTGTCATATAACCGTGTATAACTTGGTATAACCGTGCCTACTCCCAAGTTACCAATGCCAATTCCTGCGGCAACACCGCATCCGCGTGGAACGGCAACACCCGCACAGTGAAGCCTTGTTGCCCCGACTTGTCCGACGGCAACGCGCCCGCGTACTCGTACAACCCCGCCCCGATGGACTTGCCGAACGTGAGAGGTATTCGCACTGGTTCGGTCAGGGCGCGGTCGGCGTCCACCGCCCCCGCGTACAGTTCGACCGACACGTCGCCGGGCTGAATCGTGCCGCCCAAACATACCGTCGCCGTCACGGGGGAGGGGTCGCCCGCCGCGATTTTGCTGACGCCGGAGGTTGTCACCGATTCAACGCGAACATCGCCCCAGTGTTCGCGGATGCTTTTCTTCCACGCGACCAGCGTTTTCGCCAGCGCGTAATCGCCGCTTGCCACTTTAATCGCCCGCCGCGCCGCCGGAACATAGTACGATTCCGCGTATTCCTGCACCATGCGCGATGTGGAATAGATCGGCGACAGTTTTTGCATCGAGGCTTTCATTTTCGCAATCCAGCCCATCGGCAAGCCATCGTCTCCGCGCTTATAAAATAACGGCACGATTTCTCGCTCCAGCGTTTCGTAAATATCGGTTGCTTCCACGTGGTCTTGGTAGCCGTGGTCGTCGTACTCCTCGCCGCGCCCGATTGCCCAGCCGACGTGCGCGTCGTAGCCTTCCGCCCACCATCCGTCCAGCACCGAGAAGTTCAGCCCGCCGTTCGCCACCACCTTCATCCCCGACGTTCCCGACGCTTCCATCGGGCGACGCGGATTGTTCAGCCAAACATCCACGCCCTGCACCAGATACCGCGCCATATTCAGTTCGTAATCTTCAAGGAAAACGAACTTTCGGCGTACATCCTCGCCGCGAGCGAAATGCACGATTTGGCGAATCAGGTCTTTACCCGCGTCGTCTTTCGGGTGCGCCTTGCCCGCGAACACGAACTGTACCGGCTTATCCGTGCTGTTGAGAATCGCCTTCAGCCGGTCAACATCGCGCATCAGCAAGTTGCCGCGCTTGTACGTCGCAAACCGCCGCGCAAACCCGATAGTTAAGATGTTCGGGTCTAAAATCTCGTGCGCTTCTTCAATCTCACGTTCACTCGCGCCTCGCCTCTCATACTTTGCGGTTTGGTAACTTCGCGCCCATTCCACCATGCGGGCGCGGTTGGTTTCGTGCGCGTTCCACAGTTCGGCGTCGGGGATGGTGTCTATCTTCGTCCAGAAATCGGGGTTCGCTAAGTTCTCCGCGTTGATTTCGCCAAGATATTTTTCGATTAACTCCCGAATCGGAACCGACAAAAACGACGACGTATGAATCCCGTTGGTGACATAGCCGACCGGCACTTCGGATTCTGGAAAATCGGGCCAGTTCGGTTGCACCATTTTGCGCGTCACCACGCCGTGCAGTTCCGAAACGCCGTTGATGTACCGCGCCTGCCGGAACGCGAGAGCCGCCATGTTGAACTTTTCGGCGCGGTCGCCGGGATGGACGCGCCCCCGGTCGAGCATTTCGTCGAACGACAAGCCGAGCGACCCGGCGTAGCCCCAGAAGTATTTGCCCATCAGGTCGGGCGGGAACAGGTCGAAGCCCGCCGGAACCGGCGTGTGCGTCGTGAACAGGTTGCCCGCGCCCGCCGCTTCCGACGCTTGCAGAAACGTCAAGCCCTTTTGTTGCACCAGTCGCCGGGCGCGTTCTAAACTCAGAAACGCCGAGTGTCCCTCGTTCATGTGGCAAACGGTGGGCGTGATTCCCATCGCGTCAAGGGCGTGAATACCGCCGATGCCAAGCACAATTTCTTGCTGAATGCGCGTTTCGTTGTCGCCGCCGTACAGGTTGCCCGCGATATGTCGGTCGGCGTCGCTGTTTTGCGGCAGGTTGGTGTCTAATAGGTACAGGGGGATGCGCCCGACCTGTGCCTTCCATAGTTTCACGAACACTTGCCGACCGGGAAAGTCCACCGCGATCACCAGCGGTTCGCCCGCTTGGTCCATCACCTGCTCAATCGGGAGCGAGTAGAAATCGGTCGTGGGGTATTTTTCCACCTGCCAGCCGTCGGCGTTCAAGCCCTGACGGAAGTAGCCGCGCTGATACAAAAATCCCATGCCAACAAGGGGAAGCCCCAAGTCCGACGCCGATTTCATGTGGTCACCGGACAGCACACCCAACCCGCCCGAATAGATCGGCAAGCATTCGGTGATGCCGAACTCGGCGGAGAAATAGGCAATCTTGAAGTCCGTCGGAAACTCGGTGTGGTGCGTGTGTCCCCACCAGCCTGTGCCGGTCATATACGCTTTGAAATCGGCGTAAACGCGATCCATTTCCGCCAAAAACGTCTTGTCGGCGGCAAGTTCCGTGAGCCGCGATTGCGCGGTAAGTCCCAGTACTTGGGCAGGGTTGTTGTCGGTGGACTCCCAGAGCGCGGCGTCTACAGTTTCAAACAAGGCTTTGGTGTCCGGCTCCCACGAAAAGCGCAGGTTGTACGCCAGTTCACGTAAGGGGGAAAGTCGTTCGGGTAGCGATGGTACGACAGTGTACGTGTGCAGGGTACGCGGCATGAAAATGGTTTCTTTCTTGTATCGGGTCGGAAAATGGCTCGCGGCACGATTGCCGAGAAGCCCGGTACAGGATACCCGTTTTTGCCGCTTTCGCTCGCGCTACTCTTCGCCGATTCCCATTTCCGCGAAACGCCGGTCTACCAGAAGGCTTGCCGATTTCGGTAGCGAATAGCGTTGCAGGTCGGCGCGAATATCGTTCACGATATTCCGTTGTGCCACTTCGTTATCGGTGCTACGAAGCAGTTCCAAATGCACGATTTTTTGGCGCACTGAAAGTACCGATCCCGGTGGTAACGCCGCCGACAACACCGCTTCTGGCTCTTTCTTCGCTCCGATTCGTGCCAATATCAACGCCTCGGTCAGGGCGAAGACGATGTTGCCGCGCCGACGATTTTGTTGAAGCGTCGGTATCTGCATGCTTGCCTCAGCAAGCCGTGCCGCTTCGGTGGCGTGTCCCGACTCGTAAGCGAACATATTTGCCGCTTCCATCAAAATCCAGTGCCGATGTTCGGGCGAGTTTTGCGCGAAGGGCAACAGGCGAAGAACCTGCCTCGCCAAATGAGCAAAACCGCTACGACGGTTTTGCACCAACAAAGCGGTACGCAGAGTTTGTAGTTTGATAATGGACGCGGCGATTCGTTGGTGCGGCAGAAGATAGTTGCCGAGCCGACTCGTTACCGCTTCGGTTTGCTCCGCTTCTTTGCGAATGGTAAGGGCAGGAACCGCTTGTCTGTCGGTAATCAAAAGCCGTAGTGTACGGGCGTCCGCAAAGACTTGAACCGCTTTCGGACAACGGGAGAGCAAGCCAAACATTTTCGCTTCGATAACGAGCGCGGGCAAATACACCTCATCCGAGCCGAACCACATTGTCCTCCTCAGGCTCTCCAGTATAGTATCCGCCCGGTTCGCAAGCCCTTCCGGTGTGTCACCCTCCTCATTTGCTACCGGCAAAAAACGCCCCCGGCTGAGTAAAACCAGTTCGCGCCCCGTCGCTCCTAGCACAAAGCAAAGCGCGTGCATTCGGTCGTCGGCGGGCCAGTCGTCGCCGCTCTCCCATTTCGACAACACCGACGACGTGATTCCAGCACGTCTCGCCGCTTGCGATTGTGTCAGCCCGCGCCGATAACGCAGGGCGCGGAGCAGATCGCCACTGACCGGCATCGGCACGGCGTTTGCGGAAACGAGCGGTTCGGGAAGCACGCCGAGCGATTGCATCAGTGCTTCTCGTCGCACGAGGGGGATACCCAAAGCGTCGCAGACCGCGCGAAGTTCGGTGCGGCGCGGCGCGGTTTTGCCTCCTTCCCAGCGCGAAATTGTTGACTTATTCACGCCGGATAACAGCGCGAGTTTGCCCAGCGACATATTGGCGGCTTCGCGTAGCGGACGAAGGGGAGTGGCGCGAACAGGAAGACCGGAAATATCAACCATACTTTTATAAATCGTCAAGAAACGTTACACAATTGAATTATACCCGCAAACATTAGGTGGGCACGACTTTAACCATTGGCGCGGCGGAAAAGCGTTGCATTTGCGCGAAAACAATGGTCAATTTTTGCTATCTCGAATACACTGTTACCGTTCCTTCGTGCAGTAGATTCATGAAAATTAGAAAGTAGTTGTCCACAAAACCATGATAGCCGACTCCCCTGATAAGCCGCAAGTTGCCGACTCTGCATTTAGTCGAAAATTGCAAGACTTGGTAGCGTTGCTGGAAAAAAACGGTGCGTCGTTTGCCATCGCCCCGGACGACATCGCGGCACTGCGCGGCGACGAGGGCGAGTTATCGGCACTCGCTTCCCGGAGCGAAACGGCACTGCAAGGGGTGAGTGAAGCCGAGGACGTACTCAGCGCGGCGCGAGTACGGGCGACGCGGGCGATAGGCGCGTATCGTATCGCCCGTCTCGACATCGCGGTTCGCATGGAGCGGATTTTAGCGCGATTGCCGGAAACGGCAGAGCGCACCGTGCATCGGGCGTCGCTACGCGAACTACTGGGACACGCGCCGACCCCGCCGGTTTTCACGATTCCTGCCGTGCCGGATAATCTTTGCGCCGTGCCGGTGCCGCAATCGGGTAGCATCGAACTTTCGTGGAGTTTCGCCAACGTGGAGGCTTGTGAGTTCGAGATTGAAACAGCGCGTAGCGAATCGTCTACGCCACCGAAACACGGCAAAACCTTTCCCGTACCGCTATCGTTCGAGGCGGCGGGAAAAGTGTCGGAAACCCGTTTTGTCCACTCGTTTCGCGCCGAAGGGCATAAGCCTCCGGTCCCCGGAACGGTGTTTTACTACCGGGTTCGCGCCATCAACCGGTTCGGCGAAATGTCGGCATGGACGCCCTCCGTCTGCGCCGCGTCCCCCATCCGTCCCAAAATCATGCCGATATTTCCCGTCACCAATTTCGGTATCTCCTTTCTTTGGATGCGGCGACTTGTCAGCAATGGGCGTTCTTTAAGCCGATAACGGAGTGTGCTCCGCTTTCGCGCTCAAAGGGGAAAGTTCGAGTATCGCCCCGCGTCGGTCGGGGAAGTCTCTGTAAATCCTTCCGGCGATGGATACGCGGCAAAACTATTTTATGCCCCGCAATTCCAACATATCGCGGTTAGTTTCCGACCGAAAAGGTGTCGTCAATTGCACCTGCCACGGAAGTTGTTGCATTCCCGCGAACACTCTGGCAAGGACAAGCGCGTTTCTTGTGTGGTGAAGGTGTTCCGCACTTATCCAACCATGAACTCATTGCACCCAATCACCCCGCAAGCCGCGCTCTCCTTGCTCGCGTTACAAACGCCTTCCTTTTTGGAGCGTCCCGCTCGGCGTATCTTCTCGCCCGCGTTCAAGCGAGCGGTTTGTCGGCAAGTCGCTCGCGGCGCAAAACGACCGAGCGAAATCTGCCGCGAGCATCTGCTCAAGGAAGCCGTTCTACGCCGGTGGAGTATCGCCTATCAACTCCACGGCGATGGGGCATTTGCCCCGCGAAAGGAAAAACGATAATCATGCCCGAATTGCCCAGCCCGGAAGAACTCCGCGGTTCTATCGCATTCCGCGACACATTGCGCCGCTTCAACGAGCGTTTGTCCGATCCCGAAGATTCGCTCCGCGCTTCGCCGACAGGTTCGCTTGCCCTGCGTGATCTGGAGCGCGAACTTGAAGCGAAGCGTACCCGTCACCTGCTCGCCGCTTGGAAACTGCGCGAAGCGCGACAGGCGTTTGAGGCGGCGCAAAAAGAAGCGTCGCACTCTACGGGGCAGTACCGTATGTTACAGAACGACGCGGCAACGCGCATGGAAGAAATCGCCCACGTTTGCGATGAAACCGTTCCTCTCACGGGAGAGATCGCGCAATGGTCGTCGCCGGAACGCTCCGCCGCCCTCGTTGCCACGGGAAACGTGGCGACCGCTCGGCGTACCACCTCCAACATATCGCCGCAGTGGATAGCCCAACCGCTCTGAATCCGTTTCGACTGCATCCGAACGATACCGGGTTGTCAAGCGGAAGCGTTTCGTTTGGAGTGCGTGTGCTATACTAAGGAAATGGAACGCCTTTTTTCGCGGCGTTCCCTTTCACGCAAAAACAGAACGGAAACGGATGAATAGTATGGCAACGCAAGCGGCACAAGACGGCAAAGATTTTGATGTAGTGATTATCGGCGGGGGACCCGGCGGCTACCCCTGCGCGATACGGGCGGCGCAATTAGGCAAAAAAGTCGCCTGTATCGAGAACGACAATCTGGGCGGAACCTGCCTGAACTGGGGGTGCATCCCGACAAAAACCATGATTGGTTCGGTTGCCGCGCTCCATAC
>JACMIU010000266.1 GCA_014380985.1 Armatimonadota bacterium
GCGGCGGTGGCAACTTTGGTGGGGGCGGACGCGGCGGCGGACGACCGGCGGCAGGCTCCGGTATGGGCGGCGGCAACCGTGGCGGCGGCGACCGTGCCGGTGGCGCGTACACTGGCGGCGGCTCGTACACTACGGCAGTCCCCCCCGAAAATAATGGCGGCGGCGGCGAAGGCGACAAAGGATAATAAAGGACTAAAACAATATGCCACTACTTTCCCCCAAACGGGTCAAGTTCCGCCGTATGCACCGCGGACACCGACGCGGCAAAGCATCGGGCGGTACACAGGTATCGTTCGGCGAATACGGTCTGCAAGCACTCGAATCGTGCTGGATGACCGCGAATCAAATCGAATCGGCGCGTATCGCCATGACCCGTAAAATCCGGCGCGGTGGAAAAATCTGGATCAGGATTTTCCCCGACAAGTCGTATACCAAAAAACCGGCGGAAACCCGTATGGGTTCCGGTAAGGGTGCGCCCGAAGGATGGGTCGCGGTAATCAAGCCGGGGCGAATCTTGTTTGAAATGGCGGGAGTTTCGGAAGAACTCGCCAAAGAAGCCATGCGCCTTGCGTCGCACAAACTGCCGATTAGCGTCAAGTTTGTCAGCAAGAAGAACATGGAAGCGATTTCGGTAGCGAAGGCGATTTCGGAACTAACCGGAACCGACGACGGAACCGTGACGCAAGAAGGTGCGGAAGGATAAACACACTATGGCAGACGAAAAGTTCTCCGCGCTGGTCAAGAAACAGCGCGAAGAGTTCGCGCAAATGGATACGAACGCGCTTTTAGAGCGACTCGATGCGGAAAAGAAAACCTTGTGGACGCTTAAGTTCACGCAAGGCAAGCGAATGTTGACCGATACCGCGTCGCTGACGAAAACACGCAAAACCATTGCGCGACTGAATATGTACTTGCACCAACTCGGACAAGCCGGTACTACCGTGGAGGCGAACTAAATGGAAGAAACCACCACAAATACCGTCGAAACCGACGCCGAAGCGATTGAGCGAAACAGTCGGCGGATGCTACGCGGTCTGGTCACGTCGGACAAGATGATGCAAACCATCGTGTTCACCGTGACCCGAACCAAGCAACACCCGCTCTACGGTCGCACGATGAAATCGAGCAAGAAGTATAAAGCGCACGACGAACACAACGAAGCCGGAATCGGCGACACCGTGGAGGTCATGGCGTGTCGCCCGATCTCGAAAGAAAAATCGTGGCGTCTCGTTCGCATCTTAGAAAAAGCGAAATAGTTTTCGGATTTTTGAACCGCCAAGTCAGGTAAAACGAAGTTTTCGCTGACGCGGAGGACGCCAAGACCAGAGGAGATTCTTGAAACCTTTTCTTGTCTTAACGCACTTGGCGTCTCGGCGGTTCAAAAATCCGGTACGCCGCGTGGAGCGCAAACGCTCCCGTGGTACGTCGGCGGGGGCGGTCTTGTCGCCCCGCGTCACGGTAAGGATAGATAAATGATTCAACAATATACCCGCCTGAAAGCGGCGGACAACTCGGGAGCGCGTACCCTTTTGGTGATTCGCGTCCTCAAAGGCTCGACGACCAAAATCGGTCATGTCGGCGATGTGATTGTGTGCGCGGTGAAATCCGCGACACCCGGCGCGAACGTCAAAAAAGGCGAAGTGGTGAAAGCGGTTATCGTTCGCACCAAATACCCGATCAAACGCGCCGACGGCTCGACCCTGCGCTTCGATGAGAACGCGGCGGTGGTGCTGAAAACGAACTTGGAACCGCAGGGAACCCGTGTCTTCGGACCGATTGCCCGCGAACTGCGCGAAGCGGGTGTCGCCGGTGGCATGAAAATTATCTCGCTCGCACCGGAGGTACTGTAAACTATGGCTAAAGCACCCATTCCCTACGCGGGCAAAATGCGTATTAAAACCGGCGACACGGTGATGATTATTTCGGGACGCGACAAAGGCAAAACCGGCAAGGTGATGCAAGTGTTTCCGAATCAAGGCAAAGTTCTGTTGATGGACGATGTGAACGTTCAGACGGACGAGCAAGGCGTTACGTCGCCGACCCCGCTCAACGCGGCAATCAAGCACCAGAAGGGGCAACCCACGGCGCAAGACCCGAACCCGACCGGTGGGCGCGTGATTATCCCGCTTCCGATTGCGGTTTGCAAAGTCGCTCTGGTGAACGCGGAAGGCAAACCGACCCGCATTCGCATTCAAGTGAACGCCGACGGCGTGAAAACGCGCATCGCGGTCAAGGGCGGTCAACCGATCCCCGACCCCGCGAAAGCGTAACCGCCAAGACGCCAAGAGCACGGAGACCGGAAAAGATTTTCGAGATTTCTTTCCCCCTTGTCTGACCTTGGCGTCTTGGCGGTTAGAACACTCTCCCCCGGCGATTTTGCCGGACGACCCCCCGGCTACACGCCGGAGGAAAGGATACTGATAGACAAATGGCACGAAAAGATAAAGACGAGTTGGCGGGCGTACCGCAAGAAACCCCGGAAGGCTACCTGCCGAACTTGCTCCTGCATTTCCGCAACACTGTGACGCCCGCGATCACCAAAGAGTTCGGCTACACGAACGTGATGCAAGTTCCGCACATCGAGAAGGTGGTTATAAACATGGGCGTCGGGGCTGCCGGGCAAACCGGTGGCGACGCGAAACTATTGGACAACGCTATCCGCGACCTGACGCTGATTTCCGGTCAAAAGCCCGCCGTCACCGTGGCGAAGAAAAGCATTGCGAACTTCCGCCTTCGTGAGGGAGCGAAAATAGGCGCAAAGGTGACGCTTCGCGGAACCCGAATGTACGAGTTTTTAGACCGGTTGTTTCACATCACGCTTCCGCGTGTGCGTGACTTTCAAGGTATCAACCCGAACTCGTTTGACGGGCGTGGCAACTTTGCGATGGGCATGAAAGAGCAGTTAGTGTTCCCCGAAATCGAGTACGATAAAATTGACAAGATTCGCGGCATGGACATCATCATCTGTACCTCGGCGAGCAACGACGCCGAAGCGCGGTTCCTGCTCAAGGAAATGGGTCTGCCTTTCCGCCAAGCCGGAGCGACCGGTCCCGGTGGCGCGGTTCGCATGATGTAAACGGGGGCTAATCCTACCAAGAGCGGCGCGTGGCGATTACTCGTCACGCGCCGCTTTTTCGTTTTTCGTTGTTTGTGTCGGCAAGGCTCACCGTGTTAAAGTAAAGTGATGCTACCTTCCTTCGTGCCGGACGCGGCGACAATGGCAAATCCTTCGCCCGACTCCTTGCGCCTCGCCGCACTGTTTGTGGATTGGGAAAACCTGAAATACAGTGTGCGCGAAGAAACGGGCGATGACCCGGACTTGCCCAATTTGATAGCCGCCTTGCGTCTGCACGTCGGTCGGTTCGCGGTGGCACGGGCGTATGCCGATTGGGAGGATAACGACCATCGTCGCACCAGCGACGCCATGCGTTTATACCAGATGGGCGTTGATCCGGTTTATGTGCCTACCCGTTTGTTTCCCGGTAGCCCCAACCGCATTCCCAACAGCGTGGACGTCAAAATGACTGCCGACGCTCTGGAAACCAGCTTTCTGCATCCGGCAATGGAAACGTTCGTGTTTTTTTCGGGCGATCACAGTTTGCTTCATTCCCTGCGTTCGCTCCGCTTGGGGAAGTGCCGACAAACCATCCCGACGGATTCGCGGAGGAACCAATGCCTCTCGTGGCGGACGACGTTTTGCCCGTCAAGGAAAGCGCGATTGCCGATTTTCTGCAATGATGTGTCAAGATAAACAGGAGGAGAAACGGCATGAAAACCACCCGACGCGGCGTTATTCGGAGCGGAATCGGGGCAATGGGCGCGGTGCTACTCGGCAACACGGAGGCGAAAGCGCAGGAGGCGGGCGCGAAGGCAAGCACGCCCCCGGAAAACCCGCGTTCGCTTGCCGAAGCGTTAGCGCATCTGGACTGGGAGCCGGAAACACGCGGAACCTTGCTACTTGTCGCGCCGGAGCGGGCGGGGCTGCAAAATACAGCCATTGCCGTGGATAACGCTGGGCAGGAGCAAATGTACCAACGCGCCGGAACGGAACCGGTTCGTGCCGGACGAAACGGTTTTAATCTTTCACGTATTGCGTCGCGCTACCGACGCAAAATCGCCGCCGTCGGTTCGCTCTCCGTTGTCGTGCCGGAAACGATGGCGACGCTTCGTTACAAAAACCTGCCTGCCCCCGATCTTTTTGCGAACGTGCGCCCCGAAAGCCGCCCGCAGTTTTTGCTCGCTACGCTGTCGCCCGCGCAGTGGCGCACCGTGATGAGCGCGGACGGTTTGGGTATCGGCGACCTGAAGCGCGATCAACAGGCACTATTCGCCGCGCTGTTTCCCGAAACGATGCAGGTGTTTCGCCGCGACCCGCCCGCACCCGGCGCGGAATATGGCAAGACCGAACGAGTGCCGGACGAAAGCATCAACCGCGCCGACCTGCGTCTGCGCCTATACAAGGACGTGTCGTGGAGTTACCTGTACAAAAACAAAGACAACATCGGCGGATATAATGATTTGACGATGGGCGACGATGGGGGCGGGGGCAAGACGCCGGTATACACGATGCAGTTTCCGCAAGCGGTGGACGCTCGGCATTCCTTCACGGGCGGCGAATACTACGGGGGCGACGAACCTGCCGCGTTCGGCGTCACGCTGATGGAAGCCGAACCGAACCGTGCGAAACCGTCCGACCTCGACTACGACGCGGCGGTGCTTGACCGCGTAGTTACGCTTATCGGCGCGAAAACGGTGGCGGATCTGGTGGCGCGGGTGCGCGAGTCTACCGGCATCGAACTGTATGCCGACGGACGCTACGCCGCGCTGTCGGTGTTTTTCCGCGCCGTGCCGAACACCGGGGTTCGCGCCGGTATCCTGCTCAAAGCCCTCGCCCTGTCTGTAACGGGAACGTACCGGCGCGTCGCCTCCGGCACGGACGGTGCGTTCGTGCTGACCGATGACCGGGTAGGTTCGGGGGTGCGCCTCGCGGCGATTAGCGACTGGATAAACGCGGCGAAACAAGGAATCGCCGACGAACGCAAAAAACTGATGAACGCCGCCCGCGAAAACGATACCGGCACGAACGCACCGTGGGCGATTCAGGACGACATGGCTCCGTCGCCCGCCCTGCTCAAGCGGATGAAAGAAGCCGGTGTCGGGGATGACCGAGAAACGCGGGACAAAAAACTGATACCGCTTGCCGATTTGCCGCCCGGTGTGCAGGACAGAGTGCGCTATCAGCAGGGGCAGTGGGAATCCATCATCGAAAGCGATAGCGATTCCATCTACAAAACGCTCCGCAAAGACGGCGTGATACTGCGCCCGCAAGCGAAACTCGCCGTGGTGATTCCCGGCGTCGGCACGGTTCCCCTGCAAGGCGATTTGGCTTTTTCGGAGTTGCCGTACCAGTCTACAAGCACCGGCGACAACGGGTGGTACGCGCTCGGAATGTTCCCGCCCGACCCGAAGGCGACCCTTCCGGTGCGCCTCGATACCAAGCGCGTCGTGAAGCGTGTGCTTGCCGTCACGGTGCAAAGCGAGGACGACGCCCGCACCGCCGCGGGGCTGGCGAAGTCACGCGGCTTTACCGTGCTGATGCTGGCGACGGAAACGACCGACGTTACCCCGCTGACCACCGCCGCAAAAACCGCCGCGCCGGGCATCGCGGTCTGGCTACGAACGCCGCTTCTGCGGCAAAGCGTGGACGCGGGTACGGAGAATCTGCTCGACCGCACCATTCGCGGCGAAACGTACCGGCAGTCGCTTCGCCGCCCTATTCAAGCCTCGCCGTATGGCGGGTTCGGTGTGATGCCGAAGGGCAACGCGCAGAGCGATTACCTCGCGGTCGGCGACCCTGCCGCGCTTGCGGAGATTCGCAACCGGCTAAACGCGCTGGTGGCTTCGCCACAAGCGGATGCGCTGGTGTTCACCGACATGACCCCGCCCGGATACTACGGCAAGGACAGCGGAGTAGGCGACGCGATGGTAATTCAAGAGTTCGGCTACACCCCGGCGATGCGGCTTGCGTTCCTGCGCGAAGCCGGAACTGATCCGGTTGACCTGTCGCCGGTCGGCAATCTGGAAAGCTGGGAGTACGAGAGGGGATTCGACCAAAAGTCCACCCGCGTTTCGCTCCCGTTCTTTCCCGACCTCGGCGCGAACGCGGATAGAATAACCATCAACAACGTGAAGGGAACCGATCTCGGCGCGAAGGACGCTTACGGACGTTGGTACGAGTTTCGAGCGAAACGGCTGGCGGCGGCGTTAGACACTCTGCGCGAAGGGATGCGGGCGATGAATCCGAAAATGCCGCTCTACTGGGGAGGCGAAAGCGTTTATAGCGGTTTGGGCGAGTGGCTCCCCGCCCCGCCCGTGAAATCGTCCACGGCGAAAACCACCGCTACACCGCCGAAAAAAGACGCCCCGCCCGCATTCGTATGGCTCACCTACGCCTACGACCGCCGAACGCCCTTGGACGCCGCGCCGATGAAGCCCGGCGAACGGTTCGCCCGGCAAGCATCGCGCCATTTGGAATGGCTGAATCAGCCGCCGAAAAAACCGGGCGAGAAAGATACTCGCCCCGCACAGGCAGGCTTGTTCCTCGACCTGACGCAAGCCCCCCTCGCGGAAGTGGAGGGCTTGCTGTCACAGGTGGTATTCGCGCCGTAACAGGGCGTAACAAGCGTTAGGGGGAGCCGAAGCCCGGAACTTCGCCGTCCGTGGGAAGCGTCGCGCCGCCGGGAACCGCGACGCCCCCGCGATCCAGCCCCGCCGGACGCGGTTCGGCAAGCGACACCATAACTTTTTCAAACGCCGGTTTGAGTTTCACCCAGTCGCGCTCCGAGCATTCGCAGACCACGTTCACGATTTGCGCGGAACCGCCGACCGCCATCCGGTAGCCGTGCCGCTTGCCGCCCAAGCCATAACTGTTGCCGGTCGCGGTGAACTCGGCAAGGCGTATATCGGGAACAAAATCCTTCGTGTTTTCCACCTGCACGATGCCGGTCATCTTAGGCAACTGCGTTTCTGCCGGGGAAAGTTTCGTTTCCTTGTAGCCTTTGAACCGCTTTTTGAAGCCTTTGCCGTGGTCATTGAAAATCGGTCGGGCGCGGGAGCCGAACGCACCTTGCGGAATCGGGTCGTCGCCATAGAGCAGTTGCCCGGTGATCAAACCGGCGATACTGCTGTTCGTGACTTTGATATAAGCGTCGCTTTGCCGCGCCTCCACGCCATTCGAGAGGGAGTTTTTTGCTTCCGCGCTCGCCTCACCCATAGCCTCGACGCGCCACTTGTCCGGCAGTTCACAGGTGAACGATTTGTCGGCGGCGGCGAACGGCACGTAGGCAGCGGGCGCGTCCACCGGCGCGGATGGCAAAAAGAGCGACACGCCCCAGCCCATCGCGGCAAGCGCGACCACGCCGCCGATTCCGTACAGATACATCGGGGGCTTGTCGGGATCTTCATAGCGCGGCGGCACGGAACTGGTGGGGCGCACCGGTTGCGCCGCGTACTCGGTCGGAGCAAGTGGTACGGGGGCTTGCGTCAGGTCGGGCGGCGGGGGCGGCGGGCTGTAACTGCCGCCACCGATAGGTTGCAATAGGTCGCTCATGCGGGGGATTACCTTTCCAAACAGGGTCGGGAGTTGCTGACGAAATCGGAGCGGTACGCCCCGGTTTAGCGCGTACCACTTCCCGTGAATTAGTTCGCAATTAGTGTGCCGGTATCCTGCTTCGCTGGCGCGTTAATTTTGCCTATGCCCGCGCTATAGATGAAAGTGGTATGATACCGGCATGACACCGTATCAGTTCGCTCTGACCGTAGGGGAAACAAGCGGAATGCGCCTTGAAATATCCGGTGGCATCCCGACTTGGGAAGCATTCCCGGTAGCACGCCACCAGATGACCGTGGATCGGATTCGCGCTTCCATCAAACCGTTTGCGACGAGCGGAACCGATTGCGCGTGTCTCCACCTTGCCGATGTTTACGTTGCTTTTCCCGACGGTTCCTTGAAACGCCCGGACATCGCCGTATTCAGCACCACCGCTTTGGAACTCGATTCGGCGATCACGGTGATACCGGTTTTGCGGGTTCGACCACGGTTTCCGATTCCGTCCGGCGTGTCAGTGGTTTGCATAACGGCTTTATTCCCTGATTGTTCGACCGAACGTTGCACAACCGCGTCGAAGTGATAGCGGTTGTCGCGGTATACTACATCCATGAATTACCACGATTCGATTACGATTGAAGGCGGGAAGCGCGGCGGCAAACCGTGTGTGCGCGGAATGCGTATCACGGTATACGACGTGTTATCGTATCTCGCGTCCGGCATGACGCACGACGAAGTGCGGGCAGATTTTCCGTACCTAACTGAAAGCGACATTCGCGCCTGCCTCGCCTATGCCGCCGACCGAGAAAAACAGACCGTTGTCTGCACGCTGAACGACAAGCGCGACCAATTGCCGTAGCAAAAAGACGTATTCATGGCGAAACTTCTCTTTGATCACAACCTTTCCCCGCGCTTGGTCAACTTACTTGCCGATGTGTACGCCGAATCGCGTCACGTCTTCCCGCTCGGAATGGCGACCAGCGATGACAAAACGGTTTGGGATTATGCGAAAGCACACGGCTTTGTTTTGGTATCGAAAGATAGCGACCATGCCGACCTGACGGTATTGCACGGCTTTCCACCGAAAGTAATCTGGCTTCGCTTAGGCAACTGCACCACGACACAGATCGAGACACTCTTACGGGAAAGCGCGGATGCAGTTGCTTCGTTTGTCGGCGACGCGAGTGTGGGCATTCTCCAACTCGGCGGCGCGTAACGTTACGACTTGCACAAACGCGGCTGTCCCGCGAGAAATCGCGCCGCCAGTGAATAGTTTGGTTCGTTGCCGATGTCCATCAAAAGCAACTGACCGGAAGGGTGTTTCCCCCGTATCGCCCGCCGCGCTTCCGGCGAATCGCGTCCGGTGGCGTATTCCTCGCTGTCAAGATGAATCGCAACGACGCGCCCGTTCTCGGCAGGTTCCAGCACGCTCTTTAGTTTCGCGGCGTAGGTCGCCAATCCCCGTTGTTCTATTTCTTCGAGTGTGTAGGCATTTTGCATACGGCATCCTCTGCGATTATTGTACCGAATCCGCTTTGTCCGTGCCGGTGCGCCAAGCGTCCGCCCCATCGAACAGTTTGGACAACCCGTGTCTCCCAAATAGCCAGATAAGTTCAGCGAGTGCGTCCGCTCTATGACGCGGATGTTCTAACCTCTTCGCCGTCTCAAAAGCGTCACCGAAGTAGGGATATGCGGCTTCGATTCCCTGTTCCTTAGCGGTTTCAGTAAAAAGCGAACTCTGTTCCGAGAAACGCCACTGTCCACTTTGGATTTCCCGTGCAAGGGAACGTGCGGTAGCGTAGTCTGCCTTGCGTTTACAATGTCGGATGGCATGAGAGCGATATTTATCGCTATCTTCGGGGGCATCGCTATCCCATATTCCGCCTGTGGCATGGTACTTTTCAACCTCGGCGTATTCAACGGCGAACAGTTCGTCACGAAGTCCTAATTCGTGTAGGCTATGCGCTACTTCATACCTTGGGACAGCCTGCGGGTATTTTTGGTGTAGGATGTATATCTTATCTACCGAGCGAGACTTTATGTATGCACGTGTTAGATCATAGCCGAGGTAGTAACCGCTTGAGGATAGTAACATTTCGCCGACAGGTGTGGCGAAATAGGCTTCCGCTCGTTTCAACGCTTCCGTACTGCCGGTTGTTGCCGCTATACGAAGGAGTAACCGAAGTCGATCTAAATCAAGTTCGATGCTCTCGGCGATTCTGATAGCCTCGTCCGGTTTGGATTCGTTTGCGAAGCCTATAGCCTGATCCTTTAGTGCGTTAAGCCGGCTGCTTCCCCTCGAAATCTCCGGTATGTAGTGCGAGCCTTCTGCCGCCCTGCCGTTATCGAACAGGAAGGAAACAATTCCAGCAAGCACAACGTCCCGAATATCGCCGTTCCAATCTTCGGATAGCAAATATGCCCGCTCAACTTCACCGACTTTCGCCATGTTGTAAGCAATATCGCAGAGAGAGCGGTCTCGATCCTGTAACCGCCCCACCGTTTTGAGGGCAAGGTCGAACTCACACCGATCCGCTAACTTGGCAACTATTCGTCGCAACTGTACTTCGCGGTGTTCCGGCTCTTCTATCGCCGATGCGGTGGCGATGGCATCTTGGTAATCTCCTGCGGTCATTTGCGCGTCCGAGATGATACGCAACATCCTGCGTTGGAGGCGTATAGGCTCAGAGCGAAACTCCGTCAGTGCGGTTGCGAACAAACGGCGTAGTTCGGGCAGGGGGGAAACCGCTTTAGCCGCCTTAGCCCCCGCGCCCGTGTCCTTCACGCCTTCCGCGAAGGAGAGCATCCGCTCGGTCGCGTCCAGACGTTCGTTTTCGGGGGGCGGGTTCGTCTCCATAGCGCATTTTCAGACCGAAGGCTCGTAGTTCAGCGCGGGCGACAGCCACCGCTCGGCTTCCTCGACCGTCATGCCTTTGCGCTCGGCGTATTCGGCGACCTGATCGGGGTCAATCTTGCCGACCGCGAAGTAGCCGGATTGCGGGTGCGCGAAGTACCAACCCGACACCGACGATGCCGGGTGCATGGCGCAACTTTCGGTGAGCGAGATGCCGATTCGCTCCTCGACGCCGCACAAGTCCCACAGGGTGCGCTTTTCAGTGTGGTCAGGACACGCCGGGTAGCCGGGGGCGGGGCGGATTCCCCGGTAACGCTCGGCGATCAGGTCTTCGGGCGACAGGGTTTCGTCGCTGAATCCCCAGTCGGCGCGGGCGCGGGCGTGGAGCCATTCGGCGAACGCTTCGGCGAACCGGTCGGCTAAGGCGGCGCACAGAATCGCCGAATAATCGTCGTGTTCGCGCTTGAACTTCTGCGCGATTTCGTCCACGCCCGCGCCCGCCGTACACGCGAACGCGCCGACATAATCGGCAAGCCCGGTGGCGCGGGGGGCAACGTAATCGGACAGCGAGCGGTTCGGCTCCCCGGCGCGTTTTTCGGTTTGCTGGCGCAGATGGTGTAGGGTGTGCAAAACGGTTTCGCGGGTGTCGTCGGTGTACAAAACGGTGTCGTCGCCAACGCCGCACGCCGGGAAAAAGCCGTACACACCGCGGGGCTGAATCCAGCGTTCGGCGACCATCTTGCCGAGCATTTCCTGCGCGTCGTCCCACAGTTTGCTTGCCGCGTCGCCGACCACCGGGTCGGTCAGAATCGCCGGGTACTTGCCGTGCAACTCCCACGTGATAAAGAACGGCGACCAGTCAATGTACGGCACGAGTTCGGACAGCGTCGGCTCCACGGTGCGAACGCCGGTAAACGACGGAACCGGGGGCGTGTAGCCCGACCAGTCCATCGGCGTTCGGTTCGCCCGTGCATCGGCGAGGGTTCGCATCGCTTTGTCCTTGCGCTTGCCCGCGAACGTTTCCCGCGCCGCCTCTTGATCAGCGAGCAGTTGCGACAGGTAGCCCTCCCGGTGTTCGTCCGACAACAATTGCGACACCACGCCCACCGCCCGCGACGCATCCAGAACGTGAATCACGCCGCCCTTGTAATACTGCGCGATTTTGACGGCGGTATGCACCCGCGAGGTCGTTGCCCCGCCAATCAGAAGCGGAATCGTGAAGCCCTGCCGCGTCATTTCTTTGGCGACGCCGATCATCTCATCGAGCGACGGCGTGATTAAGCCCGACAGCCCGATAACGTCCACGTTCTCGCGCCGCGCCGTTTCCAGAATCTTTTCCGTGGACACCATGACGCCCAAATCCAGCACGTCGTAGTTGTTGCACCCCAGCACCACGCCGACGATATTCTTGCCGATGTCGTGAACGTCGCCCTTCACGGTCGCCATCAGCACCTTGCCGTTCGGCTTCGCGGCGGTTCCGAGCGCGGCTTTTTCGGCTTCCATAAACGGCGTCAGTACGGCAACGGCGCGTTTCATCACGCGGGCGGATTTCACGACCTGCGGCAGGAACATCTTGCCCGCCCCGAACAGATCGCCGACCGTGTTCATGCCGTCCATGAGC
>JACMIU010000267.1 GCA_014380985.1 Armatimonadota bacterium
CGCGGGCTTGTCAAAGTACCGGGGGCAAAAATAGTGGCGGCGAAGCGGTGACGCTATCACATAGGTTCGGGGATGTTCCATCCTCCGGTTGGGGGCGTTCCGCCTGTGTATCCTGCGGATACGGGATTCGCGGTAGACGGTCGCGGGGCGAGTTGCACAACGCGCCCCACCATTCTCGACAGTACAACCCGTATCCGAAGGATACACAGGCGGAACGCCCCCAACCGGAGGATGGAACATCCCCGAACCTATATGATAGCGTCACCGCTTCGCCGCCACTATTTTTGCCCCCGGTACTTTGACAAGCCCGCGCATCGTGCCAGCGGAATCGTTCGTTATCGTGATGTTGTTCCATTCGCTACCGAAAGGAAGCGTTTCAAAGAGCGTGGGAAGTGTCGCGCTCAAGGCTTCGCTCATTCCGTCGTGCAACTCTTGCCAGTCGGCTTCGGCTCGCAGACTTCTCCATTCGTCCTTGAGCGAGAACGCGAAAATCAGCACGGGTTTGTCGGCATCGTGCGTGACCTGTTTACGGACAAGATACGCATCACCGAGGCGCGGAACCGCCGAAATCGCGGCGACTATCGGCGCGAGCTGTTCGCCCGACAAGCCATGCGGCTCGTAGCGGACATTACCGCCGACCATTTCGACACGCTCTTCAGCGGCGGCGTTTTTCCGATCAGAATGGCGCAGTGCCTCGACATAAACGTTTCGCGCCGCGTCGTTGTCGCCCATCATGCGGTGGTAGCCGTAAAGTAGGCTCAGTGCCGACCCGCGAACGTTGGAGTTTACGTCCATCGCCGATTCGATATAGCCGACCGCCGCCGGGTCGCGCCTCTCCATCATATGTTGCCCGATTTGCAGAAGTGCGCCCGCCGTCAGCAAGCCTTCTTTCACCGGGCGAACGTCGGCACGGTCGGCGAGCGTTTGAAACAACGGCATCGCCTCTTCGTCGGAGCGGTAATCCTGCGTCAAACTCGCGTGTTCCCAAGCATCCACGGGTGGCAACGTTTCCCCGGCAACTACTCGCGCCGTCAGCGCGTCGAGCGTTTTGCGCTCCTCCTGTGCCTCGGCGTATTTGTGCGCCCAAACCGGCGCGATATTTTCCACAAACTCGGCATCGAGTCGTCTGGCGAACGTTTCGGCGCGGGGCAGGTAGGCGGCAAGTGCGGTTTCGCCGGGCGCGGGGGCGGACGCGGGTAGCACAGATTCACCGCCGAGCGATTTAATACGGTCGGGCAGGGCGGGGTGCGAATCGGCGAACGTGGTTTCCTCGCGCAGGGCATCGTTCAAAGCGCGTTCTGCGTCGGCGCGGTCGTCGGAAAGGGCGGGCGCAAGCGGGTGCGCGAGCAAGCCGGAGTAGGGCGAAGAGGGCGCGGTTTCTTGTTCATGAACTTGCTTATAAAACGGCTTCCAGTACGACTTGCCGAGGTAGTTGTCCCAAACCGGGAGCAGACTTAACGCGCCGACGGTGGCGTCTCGCCCCGCGCTTTCGGACGCGGCACGGTCGGCTTCGTACTCATCCTGTCGCCGTAAGGGAAACGAATACGCGGCGAACTGCGGGGCGTACCACTTGAAAAAGCCGGACACCAGCGCGTTCGCGCCACCGCCGTCCTCCAGCCGGTCAAGGAGTTGCGCCCATGTCGCGTTGACCCGGTATACCCATCCGCCAAACTTGCCATGACCGCCGCGCAAATGTCCCATCTCGTGCGCGATAACCGAGTCGAACTGTGCTTTGGTGAGCGTATGCATCAGCGGCAAGCCGACCGTGAGGTAGTTTTCGCTCCAACCGAAAATGCCGAGGCGCGGACGTTGCACCACGGACGCATTAAACTCGCTCGAAAGCAGGATTTGATGGAATGCGGGCGCGGCGAGTTTTTCGCGCAAACCGTTCACGGTTGCCCACAGTTCCGGCGCGTCGGTTGGCGTCAGCACGATGCCTTCGGGTTTCGGGAACGATACCCATAATGCCCGCAACACCGCCAGCGCGAACAGCCCCAGCACAATCACGAACTTGATGGCGACGCCCCCGCCGCGCCGAACGAAAACCATCAGCGCGATCAGCACGCCGATAAGCGCGAGGGTTCCGAGCAGAAGAAACAGCACGTAGCCGTAGCCGAGGATGCCCAGCCACAACACCTTGCTCCGGTAGGCGGGCGGATTTTGCGCCGCCTCCGGTTCCAACTTCCGCACCATAGACTCAAATTGCTCGTTCGTCATGATGATTATATTATCGGAACGAAACCTAAAAACCTTCAACGGAGTGCATCATTTCCTCGACAGATTTGCCTTTTTTCGTGCTTCGCGTGTAAACTTCATACACCAACCCGATGACTACCACATTAACCCTTGATAACGATTACGAATTATCCCCCGTTGACCCGCGCCTGTTCGGTGGCTTTGCCGAACATTTGGGGCGGCATATTTATACCGGTATGGTCGAACCCGGTCACGAAACCGCCGATGCCGACGGTTTCCGTACCGACGTGCTGGAACTGGTACGCGAACTCAATGTTCCCATCGTGCGTTATCCCGGCGGCAATTTCGTGTCCGGCTATAATTGGGAGGACGGGGTAGGGGCGGTAGAGTCGCGCCCGCGCCGCCTTGATTTAGCATGGCACTCCACCGAGCCGAACACGTTTGGCACGAACGAGTTTATGCGCTGGTGCGAAAAGGCGAACACGGAGCCGATGCTCGCGGTCAACCTCGGCACTCGCGGCGCGGACGCCGCACGGAACTTGGTCGAATACTGCAACCATCCCGGCGGAACCTACTGGAGCGATTTGCGCCGCTCGCACGGAGTCGCCGCGCCGCACAAAGTCAAAACGTGGTGTCTCGGCAACGAGATGGACGGCGGCTGGCAGATGGGGCAAAAAAGCGCGACCGAGTACGGCGCACTCGCCCGCGAAACCGCGAAACTGATGAAGTGGACGGACTCCACGATTGAGACCATCGTTTGCGGGTCGTCGTCGCGGGAAATGGCGACGTTTGGCAAGTGGGAATGGGACGTGCTTCAAGAGTGCTACGAAAACGTAGATTACCTTTCGCTTCACGTCTACTACGGCAACCGCGACGGGAACACGCCGCGCTTTTTGGCGAAGCCGGATAGCATGGCGCAGTTCATTGACGAAGCGATTTCGCTCTGCGACGCGGTAGGCGCATCGAAAAAGCAAACGCGCAAGATAAACCTGTCGTTTGACGAATGGAACGTCTGGTTTCACTCAAACGCGCAGGACAAAAAGATGCAACCGTGGCAGGTTGCCCCGCCCCTGTTAGAGGACATCTACACGATGGAGGACGCCTTGGTCCTTGGCGGAATGCTGATTACCCTGCTGAACCGCGCCGACCGCGTGAAAATCGGTTGCCTCGCGCAACTGGTGAACGTCATCGCGCCGATTATGACCGCGCCGGGCGGGGGCGCATGGCGTCAAACGATCTTTTATCCGTTCGCGCAAGCGTCGAACAACGGGCGTGGCACGGTTTTGCGCGTTGGTGGCACGATACCGGAAACGAAAGAAGTCGGGAAAAAGTTCGCGCTTGCGGCGGTACGAAGCGAGCAGGGCGATAAACTAACGCTGTTCGTCGTGAACCGAGAAATGACCGAGACCCTGCCGCTGAACCTGACGCTACGCGGGTTCGGCGACGGGGCGAGCGTGACGAAGCACACGGTTCTGCAACACGACAACTTGAAGGCGCGAAACACCGAAGCCGAACCGTTCGCGGTCGTGCCGCGAGAAATCACCGGCGCGAGCGTGACGGGCGAAACGCTTTCGGCGCGGCTTCCCCCGGCGTCGTGGAACGTTCTCGAAATTGCCCTTCGCTAACGCGGGCGAAGCCACAGCACCGCCGTCACGCCGCGTGGGTAGTAGCGTGACCCTAAGTCCGTGCCGTCGTCGCTTGTCACTTGGTCGGTGAACGCAAAGTTTCGCGCCGCGCCCTGCGTCTGCCATTTCGCGTGGGCATCGTCCACCGAGTCCGCGAGGCGCACACCGAGAACGCTCTCGGCGACAAACTGCGACAGGAAGATTTTGCTCATCCACGTATTTGTCGAGGTGGACGACATCTTGACGCCCCCGCTTTCGGTGTCTATGCAAACACCCTTTTGTAGCACGGTGGCAAGGTGCGTTTTCAGAAGAGATATTAGTTCGCCGAAGGGACCCGTTTCCGAAACCGCGTCGCGGTCGCCCAGAAGGTATGGGAACGCCAACCCTTCAATCGCCGGAACGATGCGTGAAGCGTTGCCGGGATTGTCCCCCTCGAAAACGGCGGGCAGGTAGCCTTCCTTCGCGTCGAAATGCGACGCGATGGCTTGCGCGGCAAGTGCCGCTTGCTCCTCCGATAGCGCGGCGGCTTCGTCATGACCGAGCAGATGGAAGCACCGACCGAGCGCGAGGTACGTTGCCCACGTCTTTACCGCGATATAAGCGTTCGAGCGCGACTGACCGAGCGACGCATCGAGCGAATCGTAGGTAGTGATTTCCTGCCCGTTCTCGCACCGAGACGAGTCGAGCGAGATAATGCCGTTTCTCATGCCGTCCGGTCCGTCGCGGTGCAGAAGGCTGTGCAAACAGGCAACTAAAATATCGTGGCGCAAGCCGAGCCAGTAGCGGTCGCCCGTGGTGATTCCGTAGAGCGCGGCGGTCAGGCACCAGTTAAGCAGTTGCTCCGCCGTCATGTACGAGAAGCAGTCGTCGAGGTTCGGGCGTTCATACGACGAATAGCCGTGCGGCGAAAACGCATTGGCAACGCCCATATCGTGCGTGAACGAAATGCCGCCTAAAAAGCGCGGGCGCGACGGATCGGTGGCGTCCTGTGCTTCGTCGTAGTAGCGGTAGCGGGCGCAGAACAGATCGAGCGTGTTTCGCAGTGTCCATGGATGGTATTTAAGTTCCCAGAACGCCTGATCCACGGTCAAATCGAACGTGTTCATCATGCGATACTCGCCCTCGTTGACCACCCAGAGCGGACGATGGCACGATTCTCGCGGCGACAACACCAGATCGCCGGTTTCGTCGTGGAGAAGCATCGTCGAGGCGTGGTACGAGTGTGTGGCGTGCGCGAGCAAAAACCGGCGCGATTCATTGAGGGGCGCGGCGTCTAATTCGGCGTCGCGTTCGGTGGCGATTCGTTTCGTGGCGTCGGCGTTTTTCAGCGCGTAAGCCAGTACGTCTTCCAAACCAGTGAACAGGCGCGAGTACAGGTACGATGCCGACACGCCGGAGGTGACGACTCCGCCGCGATAAAAGCCAAGTGCAACCGTGAACGTTTTGCTTTCGCCGGGCGGCACATGAAGCAACAGCCCGCCGCGATTCGCCAAACGTTGCACGGTTTGCGGAACCGTAACCGATGCTCCGGCAACCTTTTCCTGCAGGTTCCAGTCCTGCGATTCCTGCACGTCGTCCGCCGCGAACGTAGCGAACCCCCAGCACGTTTCCCGCGCCATGCCGCAAAGGTTCGCGCCGGGAACGTCCGACAGGGGACGGAGCGGGTCGGCATCGGCGACGCCGAAAAACGCCCAAGCGTCGCCTTCGTGCGCGGTGTTATCGAGCGTGACTTCTGCTAAGATTGCCGGGCAAAGCGCGGCGCGAAGCGCGTCATCGCTCTTGGTGAGCGGGTCGGGAACCGCGCCGAACGGCGTCAACAGGCGAAAGGTCAAGCCGCCATTCGTTGTCCATGAGTCGGTTGCAAAGCCCATCTCGCGCTTGATTTCGTCCGGCGCGTAGGCGTTCCACAAAACGGGCGCGTTTTTCGTGGTCGCCGCCCCGGTGTAGGCTTCCGCGCCGCCGTTCTGCGCCCCCGTGTAGAATGGCAGGGCGCGAACCGTGTTGCGGTCGTCGGAATCGTTGCCGCGAACGAGAGCGACATACACGTCTTGCTTCGCGGGCGCACCGAGTTCGAGACCGAAGCCCCCGGTTTGACCGTGCCGACCGACGGTGAACGAAGCAAACGCCCCGAACGGACTGTGTTGCGCGTGGAAGTCCGACGCGGCAGGAGCGAATAGAACAGGCATACATTCATTCTACCCCAAACCCGGTACACCGCTCACGCTATTTTTGCCCCATACACTCGGTTTCAAACAGCCGGTACGCTGTCTCCTCCATGCCGAGGGCGCGGTACGTTTCCTGCGCGGCGGCGTTGTCGCGCTCGACATATAGCCGCAACCCACAAACGTTTTCGTTTTCGTCCGCTTTCGCTTCCACGGCGCGGTACAACGCCCGGAAAACGCCGCGCCGTCGTGCCTCCGGGCGAACGTAGACGCTTTGAATCCACCAGAACAGCCCGTTGCGCCAGTCGCTCCACTCGAACGTGACGAGTAAGCAACCGATTACGCGCCCTTCGGATTCGGCGACGAGGTAGAAGCCATAATCGGGGCGCGTCAGCAAGCCGCGTACCCCGGCGTTCACCGTGCCTTCGTCCAGCGTTTTGTGTTCGGTTTCCTGTGCCATCGCCCGATTAAACTGCGCGATAGTGGTAGCGTCGGTATCGGTTGCGGCACGAACGATGATTTCCATAAGGTACTCTACGCGAAGACGCGGGATAAGTCCGCGACAAACCCCGGCAGTTCCGGGTCGCCGGAAACGCTCGCGGGGTCGGTGATCGTTTCGACCGGCGTGTTCGGGCGATAGACATAAACCGTGCGGTGCTTACGGTCAACGAGCCAGCCGAGAGTAGCCCCGTTCGTGCGATACTCCTCCATCTTCGCTTTCGCCTCGCCGATTCGGTCGGACGGTGACATCACCTCTACAGCGAAATCGGGGCAAAGGTGCGGGTAGGGTGTCCGCGTGTCTGCAGTGAGGGCGTCCCAC
>JACMIU010000268.1 GCA_014380985.1 Armatimonadota bacterium
AATCGTGAGTGGCGGCGCGGACGAGACGGACGGCGTGGAAATCGTTTCCGCGCCGCTTGGCAAGGCGTTTCCCGGCGGGCTTTTCGTCGCCATGAACAGCACACCGAAAAACTTCCTGCTTTTCGACGCGGCGAAAATCGTTCCGAAAAAATAATTCGCTGTTTATCTTGACAAAACCGACCGGATTATGTGACAATGATGTCAGATGAAAACTGTCGGTCAAATTACCCTGTCACGTCGCCGCTTGCTCGGCGGTGCGCTTGTCGCCGCGTTCGTGCCGCTGGTGGGGTGCAATGATGCTTCTTCAAGCAGAACGAACGCTGATCCGAACGCGCCGGTTTCGGTGCGCGTCGCCTTTTTTCCCAACATCACGCACGCCGCCGCCTTGTACGGAACCGGAACCGGAACGTTTCAAAAAGCGTTCGGCGAAACCGCCACCATCAAAGAGGTAGTGTTTACCGCCGGTCCCTCCGAAATCGAGGCACTGTTCGCCAGCGAAGTGGACTTGGGCTATATCGGGCCCGGCCCTGCGCTCAATGGCTATCTGAAGTCGAAGGGCGACGCTCTGCAGATCGTCGCCGGTGCGGCTTCCGGGGGCGTATCGCTGGTGTCACGCGCCGATGTTTCCATCAAAACCATCGCCGATTTAGCGGGCAAGACCGTTGCCGCGCCGCAAAAGGGCGGCACACAAGACCTGTCCCTGCGCCATGCCATCAGTGAAGCGGGCTTGAAGCCCAAAGAAAAGGGCGGCAACGTCACGGTGGTGGATTTCGCCCCGGCGGATATTCTGACGCAGTTTCAGCGCAAAACGATTGACGCCGCGTGGATTCCCGAACCGTGGGTGACGCGTCTCGAAAAAGAAGTCGGGGCGAAAATCGTCGCCGACGAGCGAACGCTCTGGAAAACCGGCACGTTTTCCACGGCGGTGGTGATCGTGCGTTCGGCGTTTCTCAAGGAGCATCCCGAACTGGTCGCAACGTTTGTCGCCGCGCATAAAGCCGTGGTTGCCGAAATCGCCGCGAACCCGGAGGAAGCCCGCAAGGTGATCGGGGAGCGTATCAAAACGCTTAACAGCGGCAAGGCGATACCGGACGACGTGCTGAAAACCGCTTTAGAACGCACCGAAATCACCGCCGACCCGCTTCAAGAATCGGTGTTAACCTTCGCTGACTGGAGCCGGGAAGCCGGGTATATCCGCGAAGATCGCTCCGCTTTAAGCGGTTTGTTCGCCGATATTCCCGCGCCCAAAGGCGATACAGGAGGCGCGAAATGAGACGATCTTTGCACCGCCTGTGTCGGCGCGGTTGCCGGTAGCAAGAAGCGGCTCCGACAACCACGATTATTTACATCGCTTTCGCCATTACTATCGCGGTATTCGCCGCCCCAACCAACCTGAAAGAAATAAATTATGAACACACCAACCATAGCAAAACGAAGCGGCTTTACGCTGATTGAACTGCTCGTCGTTATCGCCATTATCGCCATTCTCGCCGCGATTTTATTCCCCGTTTTCGCACAGGCTCGTGCTAAAGCGCGGCAAGCGAACGGAACCTCGAACCTGAGACAAATCTCGCTCGGTATTTTGCAGTACCTGCAAGATTACGACGAGACGTTTTTCCCGACCACCACCGAACGCCAAGCCGATTTCTTAGTGCCGCCTGTCGCCGTGCCGAACACCGCGGTAGATCGCGCCCCGTTCTCTTATACCAATCGTATCGAGCCGTATGTGAAAACCCGCGCTATCTACAAAGATCTGTCCGCGCCGGAGTGGGACGCCATCGGTCCCGGCAACTGGTTTCCGACCGATTATGGCTTTCATCTGAACGAGGGCAAACTCGCACCCGCCGCGAACAACCAAGCCGCGAACTATTCAGGAACCGGCACAATTGATTTGCGTGATTTCGGGGTGAACGACGATTACTCGCTCGGCTCCTTGTCCAGCCCGGCGCGGTTCATTCTGCTCGGTGATGCTAACCGCTATGACCTCGGTCCGAAAACGTACAACCCGTCTCGCGGCGGGATGTACCCTCAGCCCTATGCGTTCAGCGCGAACGCACAAGCCCGTCCGGCTATCCGGCATTCCGGCGGCGCGAACTTTGCGTATGCCGATGGTCACGTCAAGTGGGTCAAAATTACGCCGCGCCAGAGCGGGGATCCGGTGGATGTGAGCGGTACGAGCGTTCCGGCAACCAACGGCGACGCGACATGGCGGTCGTACACCGACAACGACTGGCGACGTAACCCGACGCCGTAGGGGATAGGTCAAACGCGCAGGCGGGCATAGTTCTTCTTGCCCGCCTTCAGTTCGTCGCCGTCTGCGACGGTGACGGTGGCGCGGGCATCCTCGATTTTCGCGCCGTTGATGGAGACGCCGCCCCCCTCAATCAAGCGTTTGCGTTCGCCGTTCGACGCGCCGACGCCACACAATTCCAGTAGCACGATAATGCCGACCGGGTTTTCCGGCACGGCGACTTCCGGCGCGTCGGCGGGGAACTGCCCTTGGCTGTGGATGCGCTTCCACTCGGTGGAGGCGGCGTCCGCGTCCGTCTGCCCGTGGTAAATGGCGACGATCTCGGTGGCAAGCCGGTGCTTCGCGTTCATCGGGTTCGCGTCCCCGGTCAGCAGGGCGGCAAACTCGGCTTCGAGAACATCGGTGCAA
>JACMIU010000269.1 GCA_014380985.1 Armatimonadota bacterium
AAAGCGTCCTCCAAGCCCGCCGCGTCCGCCGTCGGCAACGCTTCGGCGGCGGCGACCGCGCTCATCAGGGCTTCGGGGTGCAGGGGGATACCGGCGAGCGCGGTAGCCGCGTCCGCGCCGGTCAGACCGCCGATGGCGATTCGCGCCTGATAACTCGCCGTGAGCGGGTCGGGGGCGAGCGCGGAAAGCACGGCGCGAATCGTTTGGGGAAAGCGCGTTTTGTACGGCGTGAACCGGCGCATGAAAACGTCCAGCACGGCGGTTAACGCGGCGCGATTCGGGAGTGTGCCGGTGACTGCTTGCCCCATCGCGGCGGCGTCTTTCTCGTTGTACATTTCAAACACGGCGTTCGCGGCGGCGGCGGACTCGTCGGTCAGCGGCGAGCTCAGCCGTTGTAGCAAACGCGGCAAAATCACCCGGTCGGGGTCGGGAAGCGGTTCGGTAGCGAAACGGCTGTACGTGTTCATGCGAACCGTGGCGTCGGGGTGCGCTAAGGCGGTTGCCAAAATCGTCCGCAACATATTGCCCGTGTTTATCGAAAGCCGTCCGGTCGGGATTCGCAGAACGCCGGACGCGACTGCCGGGTCGGGGTCGGACGCGGCAGCAAGTAGCACCCTTTGCGCTTCCGGCTTTTCGATATAATCCCACAAGGCGCGAAGCAGGGCGACCCGCACGTCGCGGTGCAGGTTGAGTGACGATTGCGCCAGCAGGTAGGGTAACGACGACGGCAGACGCAGTTCGCCCATCAGACGTAGCACCTCTTTCGCCACGGTCACCTTCTCCATCGGTGCGTTCTGCAAGACCGCTATCGCGCCGGCGGCGGGCATTTCGAGCAGGAGTGAGCGAAGCGCGTAGATGGCGACGCGGGCGCGGTTATCCGACAACGCTTCGATGAGCATCGGGACGCCCTGCCCACCATCAAGTCGTGCGAGTGCCTGTATTGCCAGATCGCGCACGGCGGTTTTGCCTGTGCCGACCTGCGCGAGTTCCAGAAGGCGCGTCGGTTGCACAGCGGGAAGCGCGGCAAGTTGGTTCAACACGCCGCCGATGGCGAACGTGTCGCGCCCGGTGTCCGCCGAAACCTCGGTCAGCGTTTGCACGAAAACGGCTTGTTGCGCCGGTATCCAGCGGTGAAAGCCGGAAGCGAGCGGCAACACGAAGCGGGTGCGCCCGGTGGAAAACCGCCCGGCGTAAGCGACGCGACCCAAAAACGGCATCAGCAAATCCTGCCGGTGTCGGTGCAGATGGTTGTAGATCGGGTACAGCGTGACCACGCTTTTGTCGGATTGAATCAGTTCCGGCACGAGGGCGGCGAAGGCTTTGGGAAAATGCTCCGCATAGACTTGCAGAATACCGGTAACCACGCCGCTGTCTTTCGACGTTCGCACCACGGCGGTCAACACTTCCTGTATTTCGGGAAATACGCGCACCCGACGCCCGAACCCCTGCACGGCGGCGAGCAGAAAATACTCGCGTTCGCGGGTCGCCCATCCTTTCAGCACCGGCAGAAGCGCGGGCGCGACGGCTTTCATGCCGGGGTCGGTCAGGCGGCTTTCCAAACCGTAGAAGGACACCTGACCGCGCTCCTTGACCAGCACGCCGAGCCACTGCGCCGCCCAAACCGGGTGAAACGGAATCAGCGATACGATTAGACGTTCGACTTCTCCGGCGGTCGCGGGCGACAGGTCGGCGGCGTTCAGGGCGTCGCGGATGATTTGCCCCAGTTCGGCTAAATGTGCCGATTGCCACCGGGCGGGGGGTAGTTGGCGCACGGCTTGTAGTAGCGAGCGGCGCACCGGGTCTTGCTCATTTTCGCGGCGGCGCACGATTTGCAGGATGTCGGGCAGAGTGTCGGCGAAATACCGCGCCGTGCCGACGCGAGCGGCAAGCGCGACACCGCGCAGGTCGGCATCCGGGTTTTTGATGAACGGTTCCAGCGCGATCTGCGCTTCATCGGGCGGCAAAAACGCGCCGTAAGGCAGGCGCGATAGCGGGCGCGTTTGTAGGGCGGGAAGCGCGAAATGTCGCCGCGCTTCGGACACGCGCAACCTCGCGGGAAGCGCGGCGATCACGGCGGGGGCGATGATTCCCTCAACGGTTTTCCACGATTCGCCGGCGATAGCGAACGCTTTCTCGCGGGTTTCCGGCGCGACGTGCGGCAGGTACGCTTGCGGCATTGGCAAATACTCGGCTCGCTCGGAAAGCAGGGCGAGAAGACGCTTCGGGTCAAGACGCAAGGTTTGCGCGACGCCTAGTGTAACAGCGAATCGTGCCGGTGTCGCAAGGAGCAGATCCGCCACTTCGGCGGGCAGGTACGACGGTAAGACGCCAAGTTGCAAGGTGTCCGGCGATTCATGGCGCAATGCCTGTGTTAGGAGGGTCAGCGCGATCGGCGGGCGCGTCGCGGCAATCGTCGGTAGCACGGCGTTCAGTCGCCATCGCAACCGGGCATCCGGTTCGGTTTGCGCCGCGAGATACGTTCCGATGGTTTCGGCGGCAACGTCGGGGTGGGCGCGGGACAGGCGTTGCCAATCGTAAAAGTTGAAGCGTTCGGCAAACGTCGGCGACTGTTCGCGCACAAACGCTTCGGAGCAGAACGGCACGTAGTCGCCCGCATTCTCGCTTGCCTCGGCGATTTCTTGCGCCACAAAGGCGTCCACAACCGCGAACCGATGGTGCTTTCGCAGGTCGCGCAAAAGGCGCACCCGCCCCCGGCGCGTCGCGTTTTGCACGGCGGACAGTGCCTGTTCATCGGAACAAAGAAGCGGCACGAGCGACGCCGCCAAACCGCGTAGTAGTGCCGAAGCGTCAGACAGGAAGGAAACCACCGTCTCGCCGCTTCGGGTTCCGTGCGCGGCGAACAGCGCGAGCATTCGTTCATAAAATCCGCTGCGTTCGAGTTCGGCGAGCGTTTCGGCGGCTTCGGGGTCGGTCGCGGCGGCGCGACCGAGAGCAATCATTTCGCGCACACGGGCGTTGTGCGTGACGATTTCGAGCCGGGTTAAAAGAAAAGCGGTTTGTTTTCGCATAAGATTTCTACCAAGAATACCCACACTATTGCTAAATCGAATCCATCAAGAACGCGAAGCGATCCAGCGGCGGCACGAGCGACACCGGCGATTCGCACACGGCGCGGAACGAGGCGGCGGCACGGCGAATAACGGCGTTCGGTGATTGCGTTAGCGCGGAAAGGGCGCGACCGGGAGCGCGGGTTTCGGCGAAATCCTCGCGCCGCCAGAGCAAATTGTCGCCGTTGTCGAAGCGATACCAGAGTTCGGGGGCTTCCGCGAGAATCGTCAGCGCGGCGTCCACGGCAATCGCGGCGAACCGGTCTACCGTTAAACTACCCTCGCCCGTCGTGCGCCGGGGGTGCTGGTACGCCGGGTGTCCCCCCTCCCCGCTAAGCGTTCCGGCAAGCGTGGGAACGGTCGAGCCGTCGTAATCGAGCAGGTGAAATCGCGGCGTTCCCCCTTCCCCGATGCTCACGAGGATATTACCGTGTTGCAGATCGCCGTGCGCGAACCGCGCCGTTTCCATTTCTTCGACAAGAACGCGCCACGCGCCACGAAGTTGCTCCACCGCGTTTGGCGTGTTGATAACGGCGTCTACGTAAAAATTGAGCGGCACGGCGTCGGCGAGCCACGGCATTTGTAGTACGGGGAACGTCGCCCCGCCAACGCGGATTCCGGCTTCGTGATAGACGAACGGCGTGAACCAGTCCGGCACGGGCGCGAGGGCGGCGCGGTGCGCCGCGAGCGCGTCGTATCGCGCCAACCGTTCGGGTAGCGAGCGCAGGAACAGTTTAATCGCCCACGCTTTGCCGTCCGACCCACCCATTCGGTAGACGTTCGCAAACTGCCCGGTAATCGGCGCGGGCAAGCCGTAGGGCGTTTTATCGAGCGGCACGAGGGCGCGAAGTTCGGCAAGCGCGAAGCACAACGCCGGGTTTTGCAGGGCGTCCTGATAGGCGACTTGTGATGGGTAGGGCGTTTTCACGGTTTCCCTCGCACGACGCGAACCACGGTAACATCGTCGTTTTTCAGCCGGTCGGTGTCGCGCAGTTCGCGCACCATCGCGGTTAAGACGTCGGTTTCGCCGGGCGTTCCGAGCGGCGCGAACCACCGGGCGGGGTCGCGGCTCTCCTCGGTTTCGCGCAGGAACCACGCCGCCAGCGCGTCGGTCATCAGGTATAGTGCGTCGCCGGAGGCAATCGTCCCCCGGTGCGTTTGAATGTGCGCGGGCGTCACCGGCGTTTTTGTGCCGAGCAGAACCGGCGCACCGGCGAAATCCGCCGACCGTGTGAGCGGGAACGCGGCGACAATCCGGTGGCTTTCGGCTTCGGGACGCAGGTGAAACAGGGCGCAATCGCCGACCGCAAGCGCGTGGTACTCGCCGGTTTCGACCGTCACGGTCACGCCGATGAGCGCGGCGTGGGAGCCGTACTGCGCCACCTTCGCCTGTGCGTGCCACGGGAGCGTTTCCGTCGCTACCTGCCGCGTCCAGACTTTCGCCAGCATTCGCCTCCGTTCCGGTAGCGTTGGCGCGGTCAATAGCCCCGCTACGTAGTCGGCGGTAAGCAAGTTCGCCCACGCCCGTGCAAATGTGGCATCGGTCGCGCCGTCCGCCACGGCGACGCGGAGCGGAAAAGTATTCAGGTCGCTTGCGGCGAAAGCGTCTTCGTACTCGCCTTCGGTGCTTCCTGCCTTCGGCGTGTGCCAAGCGTGAACTACCACATTGCCCCCGGTCGTGTGCCGATTTCGAGTGACAGCACCAGTAGCGACGGGTCGGCGTTTAGCACAAAGGCGCGGGCATAATCGGTGAGCATCAAGCCGTTCTCCCACGCCACGGTTCTCATATAGGGCGTCAGGTACGACGAATGATCCCAGAGCAGTTTGGCATACGGGTCGGTGCGCCCATCCACGAGGGGCAAGTCGGCGGGTGAATCGGGGAACGACAGTGGCGCGGCGGCGCGGCGACTCGACAGGTGAACGTTAAACAGCGTGACGTTGCCATTGTGGTTGCCGAGTTCCATCAAGCGGCGCAGGTAGGGCGCGGGGTCGCCGTCGGTCGCCTCGCCATCGGTGATATGCACCACCACAGGCGGGAACGCGGTTTGCGCCCGCGCCAGCCATTCCGATAGGATTTGATGCCCGTAAGCGAGTGCGCCGCACATCAGCGTGGAGCCGTTCGCGGTCGGTTCGATCCACACCGGTTGCACGGTTTTGCTTTGCACGACGTTGCCGGAGCCGTCGTCCACGCTTTCCATTGTTTCATTCAGGCGGGCGTAGTTATTCGCCACGTCCCGAATCGAGACGATTTCCTGCCCGGACAGTGCGCCGCGCCACGCGGGAGCCACGGTTTGCCCATAGCCGATGACGCAGACATCGAAATAGTTGCGAACGCCGTCCGACTTGGAGCAGGTAATCACGAGGTTACGGAGCAGGTTGTTGAGCGCGAGTGCGACACCCTCCGCTTTGGTCTGCCCCCGGTCGCGGTTGTCGCCAAAGGCGTTCGCCATCGAACTCGATTGATCCACGAGGAACAGAAAACAACCGGGGTTAGTGCGGGTAATATCGGACGAGTTGTAAACGGCGGTGGCGTTGTAGGCGGGCATGGTTCGTTCCTTTTGTGGGCGGCGATTTCGTGGTTACGGCATTATACAACAACTGCGCCGTGTACCGAACCG